>NZ_JAPVLS010000009.1:0-164527 GCF_027158125.1 Streptomyces sp. H39-C1 | reverse complement strand
CGTGGCCGCCGCTCCGCCCGCCAGCGCGTCGCTCCCCCCGCCCCGGCGGCCTCGTCGGCCGCGGGCGACGGCGCCCGCCGGCTGAAGCCGGGCGCGCTGGCACCGAAGGACGACACCTTCGCGCAGGCCGCACCGGCCGCGCAGCCCGTCGTGCCGGACGAGGAGGACACCGAGGCGCCCGCCGCGCCGCGTGCCGCCCGCCGCGCCACCCGTAAGGGCAACGCCGAGGCCGCCCCGCAGTTCACCCCGGTCGAGGAGGCCGTGGCCGAGGCACCCGAGGCGGAGGCCCCGGCCCGCAACCGCCGCACCCGCAAGCGCGCCGTCGCCGCCGAGCAGGCCGTCGAGGCCGCCCGTCCGGTCGAGCCCGCCGAGCCCGAGGAGACCGCCGCGCCGGTGGCCGTCGAGCCCGAGGAGGCTCCGGCCGAGCCGGCGCCGACCCGTGGCCGCCGCCGTGCGGTGCGCCCGCCGACGATGGTCTTCCAGCCGCCGGTCTTCCAGGCTGCCGAGCACGTCACCACCCCCGTCGCCGCCGAACCGGTCCAGGAGGAGCCGCCGGCTCCGGCCGTCCGGTCCCGTGACGAGGACGACGAGCAGGAGGGCGGTTCGCGTCGCCGCCGCCGTCGCCGCGGCGCCCCGGCCGAGGACGTGGTGACCGAAGCCGCGCCCGTCGAGGCCGAGGACGAGACCGCCGACGCGGTGTCCGAGGAGACCGTGTCCGACGAGGACGACGACGAGTCGGACGACCGTCCGTCGCGCCGCCGCCGCCGTGGTGGCCGCCGCCGTCGCCGTGGCGAGTCCGCCGAGGGCGACGAGCAGTCGGCCGAGGACGAGGAGCACGAGGACGACACCGAGGACGACGCCGAGGCGTCGGACGGTGGCCAGGACGACGACCACGGCTCCACCAGCAGCCGTCGCCGGCGCCGTCGCCGTCGCCGCAGTGGCGACTCGGGCGGGGACGACGGCACGGTCGCCGACGACCCGGAGCGCACGGTCGTCAAGGTCCGTGAGCCGCGCGCCAAGGCCGTGCCCAGCCTGGGCACCGGCTTCGACGAGGTGACCTCCATCAAGGGCTCCACCCGCATGGAGGCGAAGAAGCAGCGCCGCCGTGAGGGCCGTGAGCAGGGCCGCCGCCGCGTCCCGATCATCACCGAGGCCGAGTTCCTGGCCCGCCGCGAGGCCGTCGAGCGCGTCATGGTCGTCCGGCAGAGCGGTGAGCGCACCCAAATCGGCGTGCTGGAGGACAACGTCCTCGTCGAGCACTACGTGAACAAGGAGCAGGCCACCTCGTACGTCGGCAACGTCTACCTGGGCAAGGTCCAGAACGTGCTGCCGTCCATGGAGGCCGCCTTCGTCGACATCGGCAAGGGCCGCAACGCGGTGCTGTACGCCGGCGAGGTCAACTTCGAGGCGCTCGGCATGGGCCACGGTCCGCGCCGGATCGAGAGCGCGCTGAAGTCCGGCCAGTCGGTCCTGGTGCAGGTCACCAAGGACCCGATCGGCCACAAGGGCGCCCGCCTCACCAGCCAGATCTCGCTGCCCGGCCGCTACCTGGTCTACGTGCCCGAGGGCTCGATGACCGGCATCAGCCGCAAGCTGCCCGACAACGAGCGCGCCCGGCTCAAGACCATCCTCAAGAAGATCGTCCCCGAGGACGCGGGCGTCATCGTGCGCACCGCCGCCGAGGGTGCGAGCGAGGAGGAGCTGCGCAGCGACGTCGACCGGCTGCAGGGCCAGTGGGACGACATCCAGAAGCGCGCCAAGGGCGGCAACGCCCCGACGCTGCTCTACGGCGAGCCGGACATGACGGTCCGCGTCGTCCGCGACATCTTCAACGAGGACTTCACCAAGGTCATCGTCAGCGGTGACGAGGCGTGGGAGACGATCAACGAGTACGTCCACCATGTCGCTCCGGACCTGACCGACCGGCTCAGCCGGTGGACCTCCGAGGTCGACGTCTTCGCGACGTACCGGATCGACGAGCAGCTGCTGAAGGCGCTGGACCGCAAGGTCTGGCTGCCGTCCGGCGGTTCGCTGGTGATCGACAAGACCGAGGCGATGATCGTCGTCGACGTCAACACCGGCAAGTTCACCGGTCAGGGCGGCAACCTCGAGGAGACCGTCACCAAGAACAACCTGGAGGCGGCCGAGGAGATCGTGCGCCAGCTGCGGCTGCGCGACCTGGGCGGCATCGTCGTCATCGACTTCATCGACATGGTCCTGGAGTCCAACCGCGACCTCGTCATGCGGCGGCTGCTGGAGTGCCTGGGCCGGGACCGGACCAAGCACCAGGTCGCCGAGGTCACCTCGCTCGGTCTGGTGCAGATGACCCGCAAGCGGGTCGGCCAGGGCCTGCTGGAGTCGTTCTCCGAGGTCTGCGTGCACTGCAGCGGGCGCGGCGTCATCGTCCACATGGACCAGGCGACGACCACCGGTGGCGGCGGCAAGCGCAAGCGCCGCGGCAAGGCCGGGACCGGTGCGGGCGACGAGCACACGCACGAGCACGACACCGAGAACGAGAACGGCAACGACACCGAGAACGACGAGTACGAGGCGCACGAGGACGCGGACGAGTACCCGGAGCTGGAGCCGGTCGCGGTGACCGAGGCCGAGCTGGTGCCGACGGTCGCGACCGACGACGAGTGGTTCAGCAGCGCCGCCGAGGCCGAGGCCGCGGCGACGTCGCGTGGCCGTGGCGGCCGCCGCCGGGCGAGCCGTAAGGCCACCGCCCCGGCGGGCGCGCCCTTCGCGGACCGGCAGTCGCCGGCCGCCGAGGTGATCGAGTTCGTGATCGAGCCCGCGGCCGAGGCCCCGGAACCGGTCGTCGTCGAGCCGGTCGCGGAACCGGCACCCGTCGCGGAACCGGTCATGGAGCCGCAGGCCCCGGGCCGTACGCGCCGCCGTGCCACCCGCAAGGTGAGCGCCCCGGCGGGTTCGCCGGCCTCCTCCGAGGCCGAGCCCGTCACCGTGGTCGAGGCCGCCCCCGTCGTCGAGCCGACGCCGGAGCCGGTCGTGGAAGCGGCAGTGGAGGCGGCGCAGCCCGCTCCCTCCGCCGCACCGCCCCGCGCCCGCCGCCGTGCGACCCGCGAGGTGACCGCTCCGGCGGCCGAGGGCGCCGCAGTGGTGGTCGTCGGCACCGAGCCCGCCACCGAGGCCGCGGAGGCCGTCCAGGAGGCCGCTGAGGCCGACGGGGCGGTCACGGAGCCCAAGAAGCGGGCGCCGCGCAAGGCGGCCGCGAAGAAGGCGCCGGCGGCGAAGAAGGCCGTGGCGAAGAAGACGGCGGCCAAGAAGACCGTCGCCAAGAAGGCACCGGCCAAGAAGGCGGCCACGAAGAAGACCGCCGGTACGGCCGACAGCGAGTAGCTCAACTGCTGGTGTGACAAGCCGTCTTGAGACGGTGAAGGGCGGGCCCGGAGACCTCGGGCCCGCCCTTCCGCACTACGTCCGCCGGCCGCCCGGCCACCCGGTTTGACCCTGCGCCACGGGCCCCGTAGCCTTGGCCTTCGGCGTTTTTGCGCCCGCTCCTGAGCAAATCCCTCCCGGTCCGCCGGGAGAGGCCCCCCAATGCAGGACAGGGATGGCTGGCTTCAGGAGTACCCGATTCGAGCTTGAGAGTGAGTTCCGCGTGTACGCAATCGTGCGCAGCGGCGGCCGCCAGCACAAGGTGGCCGTTGGCGATGTCGTCGAGGTAGACAAGATTTCCACCGGCAAGGTGGGCGACGCGGTCGAGCTCTCGACGCTCCTCGTGGTCGATGGCGACTCCGTCACCAGTGACCCGTGGGTCCTGGCCGGAATCAAGGTCGCGGCCGAGATCGTGGACCACCACAAGGGTGTCAAGATCGACATCCTGCGGTACAAGAACAAGACCGGTTACCGCCGTCGTCAGGGTCACCGTCAGCAGTACACGGCGATCAAGATCACCGGTATCCCCGCGGCTGCGAAGTAAGGGACTGAGAAAACATGGCACACAAGAAGGGTGCATCGTCCACCCGTAACGGACGTGACTCCAACGCTCAGTTTCTCGGCGTGAAGCGTTTCGGCGGCCAGGTCGTCAACGCCGGCGAGATCATCGTCCGCCAGCGTGGCACGCACTTCCACCCCGGTTCGAACATGGGCCGCGGCAAGGACGACACGCTGTTCGCTCTCGCCGCCGGTGTGGTCGAGTTCGGCACCGCGCGTGGCCGCAGGGTAGTGAACATCGTTCCGGCCGCCGTCTAATACGGCTCCGCAACGAACACAGACACACCACTGAGGGCGGATCCCACTTCCCCGACGCGCACCGCGCGCGGGAAGAGGGTCCGCCCTTGGTGCGTTAGTACTGAGACAATCCCGTATTTATCTGGAGGCAATCCGTATGACCACCTTCGTGGACCGCGTCGAGCTGCATGTCGCCGCGGGTAACGGAGGCCACGGCTGCGCCTCCGTTCACCGGGAGAAGTTCAAGCCGCTCGGCGGTCCGGACGGCGGCAACGGCGGCCGTGGCGGCGATGTGATCCTGGTCGTGGACCAGGACGTCACCACGCTCCTCGACTACCACCACACCCCGCACCGCAAGGCCACCAACGGCAAGGGCGGCGCGGGCGGCAACCGCACCGGCTCCGAGGGCCAGGACCTGGTCCTGCCGGTGCCGGACGGCACCGTCGTGCTGGACCGGGACGGCAACCTGCTCGCCGACCTCGTCGGCCAGGGCACCACCTTCATCGCCGGCCAGGGCGGCCGCGGCGGCCTGGGCAACGCGGCGCTGGCCTCGGCCCGCCGCAAGGCCCCCGGCTTCGCGCTGCTCGGCGAGCCCGGCAAGGCCCGGGACATCGTCCTGGAGCTCAAGACCGTCGCCGACGTGGCACTGGTCGGCTACCCGAGCGCAGGCAAGTCCTCGCTCATCTCGGTGCTCTCGGCCGCCAAGCCGAAGATCGCCGACTACCCCTTCACCACCCTGGTCCCGAACCTGGGCGTGGTCACCGCCGGTGAGGTCGTCTACACGATCGCCGACGTCCCCGGCCTGATCCCGGGCGCCAGCCAGGGCCGCGGCCTGGGCCTGGAGTTCCTGCGGCACGTCGAGCGCTGCTCGGTGCTCGTGCACATCCTGGACACCGCCACGCTGGAGTCCGACCGGGACCCGGTGACCGACCTCGACGTCATCGAGGCCGAGCTGGCCGAGTACGGCGGCCTGGGCGACCGGCCGCGCATCGTCGTGCTGAACAAGATCGACGTGCCGGACGGCAAGGACCTCGCCGACATCATCCGGCCCGAGCTGGAAGCCCGCGGCTACCAGGTCTTCGAGGTCTCGGCCGTCTCCCGGCTGGGCCTGCGCGAGCTCTCCTTCGCCCTGGCGAAGATCGTCGCCGAGACCCGCGCCGCCAAGCCCGCGCAGGAGTCGACCCGGGTCGTCATCCGCCCGGTCGCGGTGGACGACGCCGGCTTCACCGTCACCGAGGAGGAGGGCTCCTACCGCGTCCGCGGCGAGAAGCCCGAGCGCTGGGTGCGGCAGACCGACTTCTCCAACGACGAGGCCGTCGGCTACCTCGCGGACCGGCTCTCGCGCCTCGGTGTCGAGGAGCGGCTGGTGAAGGCCGGCGCCCAGGCGGGCGACGAGATCATCATCGGCGAGGAGGAGAACGCGGTCGTCTTCGACTGGGAGCCGACGATGGCCGCCGGTGCCGAGATGCTGGGCCGCCGCGGCGAGGACCACCGCTTCGACCCGCCGCGCCCGGCGGTCAACCGCCGCCGCGACAAGAGCGACAAGGACGACGCGCAGCAGGAGTTCGACGACTTCGAAGCCTTCTGAGCAGTCGTTCCGAACAGCCCCCGAGGAGCGCCGGACCAGGCGCTCGTCGGGGACTTTCCGGCCGGCGCCGGATGAGATGATCTCCTGATGGTCAGGGACATGGGGTCGGGTATGGGACACGTCAGCATCGTTGTGATCGTCTACAACGACGCCTCCCGCATCGTGAGCGCCGTTGAATCCGCGCTCGCGCAGGGGTCCGAGGTCGGCGAGGTGATCGTCGTCGACGACTGTTCGACGGACGGCACCCTCGACGCGCTCGCGCCGCTCGCCGCGGACCCGCGGGTGCGGATCCTCCCCAGGGCGACGAACAGCGGGGGCTGCGGGACACCGCGCAACGACGGCATGGCCGCCGCCGCCTTCCCGTACGTGATGTTCCTCGACAGTGACGACATCCTGCCGCCGGGAGCGATCGGCGCCCTGCTGCCGATCGCCGAGCAGCGGCGTGCCGACGTCGTCGCCGGCCAGTGCCTGCGCGTGGAGCTCCCGGACGGCGCGACCACCGTCTGGGCCCCGCTGATCTACGACCGGTCGGCGGGTGCCGATCTGCCCGGCAGCGTGATCCAGGGGATCGAGGACCGGCCCCGCATGCTGTGGGACACCCTGTCCGTCAACAAGCTCTACCGCCGGGCGTTCCTGGAGAAGCACGCCATCACGTTCCCCGACGGCGCCTTCCACTACGAGGACTTCGTCTTCACCGCGCGGGTCTACGCCGCCGACCCGCGGCTGGCGGTGACCGACGAGGTCGTCTACCTCTGGCAGGTACGCAGGCAGGCGGCGAAGCTGTCGATCTCGCTGAGCCGCGGCGCCATCAGGAACTGGCAGTCCCGCGTCACCGCCCACCGCGGCGTCGTCGAGGTGCTGCGCAACGCCGGACGCGAGGAGCTGGCGCTGCATGCGCAGGCCAAGTTCTGCGACTACGACCTGCCGCTCTATTTGCGTGAACTCCCGCAGCGCGACCGGGAGTACGTGGCCGACTGGTGGCGGATCACCCGTGACTACCTGGCCGGGTTCGACTCCGAGGGCATCGCCTGCGCGGCTGTCGTCTCGCGCTGGATCGCCGGTGCGATCCTGGCCGCGCCGGAGCCGGCCGAGCTCGGCCGGCTGGTGGAGCTGACCGCCCGCCCGCCCCGGCTGATCCCCCCGTACGACCCGGCCGCGCTGCCCGTGGGTCTCGGTCTGCTGGCCACCGCCGAACTGCCGGTGGCCGTCGACGGCCGGGTCAGGGCGGGCGGCAGCACCCGGCTGAGCCTGCGCGTGCACGAGCTGTACGGGCGGCTCGCGGAGCTCGGCCCGCGCACGATCCATGTCGAGCTGGAGGAGCGGACCGGAAGCCGGCCCGCGGTCGGCGTGGAGGCACCGCTGGTCCCGGACGGCGACGGCTGGACCGCCGACGTACGGCTGTCGACACCGGCGCTGGCCTGCCCCGGGCAGCTGGGCGTGTGGAACGTACGGGCCGAGATCCGGTACGCCGACGGCGCCGCGACCCCGGTGGAGGTGCGGGCCGCCGGAGCCCAGGCGCCCCGCCGGGGCATCGTGGTGCGCCCCACCGGCCGGGTGCTGCTGGTCCAGACGCATGTCACCGGCGGCCGGGCGCTCGTGCTGCGGGTCGCGGACGGGCTGCAGGGCGCCCGCAGGGTCGCCGAGGCCCGGATGCGCCGGCTGCTCGGCCGCTGACGCTGCCGCCTTCCGGTCTTCTGCCTCCGCCTTCTGCCGGACTCACCCGAAAGGGCGGCCACCCCGAGGGGTGGCCGCCCTTTCGCGGCTGTGAGCGGGGAGGTCAGTCCTCCTTCGCCAGCTCCTGCATCCGGTCGATGACCCGGCCGGCGGCCTGGCCGTCGTCCAGGTCGCAGAAGACGTCCTGGAACTTCTTGTACGCGTCCTTGTACCGGTCCGTCACCGCGTCCAGGTCCTTGAGCGACGCGATCAGCTCGTCCGACGTGGAGATCAGCGGCCCGGGGGCCTCCTTCTCGAAGTCGAAGTAGAAGCCGCGCAGCTGGTCGCGGTAGTGCGCCAGGTCGTAGGTGAAGAACAGCATCGGGCGGCCGGTGTTCGCGTAGTCGAACATCAGCGACGAGTAGTCCGTGATCAGAACGTCCGCGGCGAGGAACAGCTCGCCGATCTCCGGATACTCCGAGACGTCCCAGACGAAGCCCTCGCCCGCACCCGGCACCGTGTCCACCACGTTCGGGTGGCGCCGGACCAGGAGCACGAAGTCGTCCCCGAGCTCCTGCTTGGCCTTCACCAGATCGACCTGGAGGTCGAGCTTGTACCGGCCGGGGCCGTAGTACTGGTCGTCGCGCCAGGTCGGGGCGTAGAGCACGACCTTCTTGCCCGCGGGGAGCCCGATGCGCTCGCGCACCTTCTGGGCGATCTCGTCGCGCTCCGGTGCGTAGAGCATGTCGTTGCGCGGGTAGCCCGCCTCCAGCAGCTCACCGTCGAACGCGAAGGCGCGCTTCAGGATCGGCGTGCTGAACCGGTTGGGGGAGACGATGAAGCTCCAGCTCTTCGACTCCTTCGCCACGTTCTCCAGGTACCGCCCGTTGGTGAACTGGACGTCCTCGATGTCGTGGCCGATCTTCTTCAACGGGGTGCCGTGCCAGGCCTGGACGACGACCTGGCCCGGACGCCGCTTCAGCCAGTACGGCAGGTGCGCGTTGGTGACGATGTACCGGCTGCGGGCCAGCGCCTCGAACCACTCGCGGCCCCACATGCGGACGGCCTTCGCGCCCGGCGGCAGTTCCACCTGCTCGTCGCGGACGACCCACAGGTGCTCCAGGTCGTCGCCGCGCCGCATCAGTTCCTCGAACACCGCGCGCGGCGAGTCGGAGAACTGCTTGCCGGTGTAGCTGTCGTACAGCACGGACTCGCGCAGCGGCTGGGTGCGGGCCTCGGGGTAGAACTGCGTCCGCAACTGGCGCTGCCGGTACGGGCCCTGCTCGTCGGTCCGCAGCGACGCGGTGACCTCGAGCGCCAGCCGGTCGTAGGAGTGCGCGGCCGCGACGTACTTGCGGCCGGCGACCATGGTCTCGGCGGGCAGGTCGTCGATCAGCGCGGGGCTGATGACGACCGGGGTGCGCTCGTTGTCCTCCACCGAGTTCTGGAACATCAGGTTCCAGCGGCCGGGACGCAGCGGCAGGGTGCCGGCCATCCCCGGGACGGCGTGCACGGTGAGGGTGGCGGTGAACCGGTTGTCGGCCACCGTCACGGGGAAGACCTTCTCCTCGTGGTGCGCCCGGTGCATCAACACCAGGTTCGCCGGGTCGGTGGCGCTGGTCGGGCACTCGCCCTCGACCAGCAGCGAGCCGTCCGACTGCCAGGTCAGCCGGTCCACGACGGGCCGTACGATCCGGTCGCTCAGCAGCAGGTAGCCCGGTGCGTTGCGGTGCAGGGCCAGCTCACGGGGGAGACCCGAGGCCGACGGTGCCAGCGCGTACCGGCCCGGCGCCAGATCGTCGTCGGCGATCAGCTGGCGTGCCTTGCGCTCACCGGGAACGATGATCTCGGTGCGCCAGGTCTCGCTGTCCGGCGCCTTGACCGAGGACAGTGCGACCTCCGTCATCCGGCCGTCGACGATGTCGTCCAGCGGGATCCGTACGGTGAAGGTCGTCTGCCCCTTGGGGGAGCTTCCGGTGATCTCCAGCGGGTACTCGTGCGAGCTGGGGGTCTTGAGGTGCTGCATGCTCAGCAGGCTGCCCTCGGCGAGCTTGCCGGCCGCCACTCCGCGGATCTCGATGAATCCGTCGGTCAGTTCGTGCCCGGTGACCCGGGCGCGGACCTTCTCCACCCGCAGCCGCAGCCGGCCGCCGATGAACAGCGGGACGATCCGGGTCTCGGCGTCGACGTAGTGCACCGGCGGGTGGGTGCCGGAGCCGAAGGCCCCCGGGTTCAGGGCGCCCTTGCGCAGCAGGCCGCGGCTGAGGTTGCCGATCGCGAAGCGCCAGGTCGACTCGTTCCAGTGGCCGCGCTGCTTGAGCTTCTGCGCGTTGACCGTCAGCTCGAAGCCGGACCAGTCGTACGAGTAGCGGTTCTGGCCGGAGGTCGACGTGGCCTCGGGACGGAAGACCGTACGCGCCGGAATGACCAGCGTGCGCTTGGACTTGCTGTTGCGCAGCGCGATGACCTTGAGCGACATCCGCCGCTTGTGGACGTTCAGGTTGCTGACGTAGGAGAAGCCCTCGATCTTCAGTTCGTCGCCGTGCCAGGTGATCGAGGACACCTTGGTGCGCAGCGCCAGTTCCTGCTTGAGGCGGTACACGTGATTCGGCACACCCACGGTGCGGTTGCCGAAGAACGGGAACTTGCCGTAGCGGCGGAACCGCCGGACGACCGGCAGGGACGCGCCGGTCTCCTTCTTCTCGTACGACAGGACTTCGAGCAGCTCGTCCAGCTTGCCGTGCCGGATCAGGTGCCACTTCAGCCGCATGAGGGCCGGCAGCGCGTCCAGGGCGCGGGGCTCCACCCGGCTCAGGAAGTCCGAGGCGACCTGCATGAAGAGGTCGCGGAACTCCTGGTCCGCGTCGGGCAGCACATTGATGAAGATCCGGATGTCGCTGGCGAGGGCCGTCTCGTCGTACCAGCGCTTGTACTTGCGGTACTCCTTGCCCGGCTGCGCGGCGAGGAAGCGGCTCACCGAGTCGACGGCGGCCACGCGGTCGCGGACCGACTTCAGCTCGGTGCGGCGCTGGGTGATGGACGGTGCGGCGCCGCCCTCACGCTGCCGCCAGTAGTACGTGGGCTCACCGAGGATGTCGACGCTGCGGGCCCTGAAGTGCGCCGGGACCGTCAACGGAGTGTCCTCGTAGAGCACACCTTCGGGGAATTCCATCGCGTACTTGTCCCAGAAGGTGCGGCGGAACACCTTGTTGGGGGCGAGCCGGTCGGCGATGAGTGCCGGGTCACGTGTGATGTGGGTCTTCAGCCGCGTCGTCGCCGTGGCCTTGCGGTGCATCGCCGACTGGGCGGTGCCTTTCGAGTCCAGCGTGAACACGTTGCCGGACGCGAAGTCCGACCCCGTCTCGTCCAGCGTCGACAGGAAGTGCTCGTAGGCGTAGTCCGGGATGATGTCGTCGCTGTCGACGAATGTGAGGTAATCCACCCCCGGAGTGCAGTTGCGTACACCGGTGTTACGGGCGTGGCCAAGGCCGCCGTTCGTCTGTTCGACAAGGCGGAACCGCGGGTCGCGGGCGGCGAAGGCGGTGGCGATCTCACCACTTCTGTCCGTCGAACCGTCGTTGACCATGATGACTTCGAGCTCACGGAGCGTCTGGCCGGCGAGGGATTCGAGGCACTCCTCGAGAAACATCTCGACGTTGTAAATCGGCACTACCACCGAGAGCCGAGGGACCATGGGTCAGGACAACCTTTCCGTGGCGGGAAATGACGAACCGAGGTCCTGCTCCGGGGGAGCGCAGCCTGCTGAGGGTTCACTCCGAGTTTATCGCATGGCTACTCACCGACTTAGACTGACCGGATGACCTGGATGATCACCGGCGGCGCCGGATATATCGGATCGCATGTCGTCAAGGCGCTCGTCGAGAGCGGTGAACAGGTGGTCGTCCTCGACGATCTCAGTACCGGTGACGCGGCGCGGCTGCCCGCCGGTGTTCCCCTGGAGCAGGGTTCCGTGCTGGACCGGGCGGCGCTGGACCGCGTCCTGGGGCAGTACGAGGTGCGCGGGATCGTGCACATCGCGGCGAAGAAGCAGGTCGGCGAGTCGGTTGAGCGCCCGCTGCACTACTACCGCGAGAACGTCGTCGGCCTGCAGACGGTCCTCGAGGCCGCCGCCGAGGCCGGGGTGAGCCGCTTCCTCTTCTCCTCCTCCGCCGCGGTCTACGGCATGCCGGACGTCGAGCTGGTCACCGAGCGGACCCCCTGCGACCCGATGAGCCCCTACGGCGAGACCAAACTCACGGGGGAGTGGATGGTCGGCGCGGTCGGCCGGGCGCACGGCATGGCCACCGCCTCGCTGCGCTACTTCAACGTGGCGGGCGCCGCCTCCGCGGAACTCGGCGACCCGGGGATCTTCAACCTGGTGCCGATGGTGTTCCAGCGACTGGCCCAGGGCAAGCCGCCACTGATCTTCGGCGACGACTACCCGACGCCGGACGGCACCTGCGTCCGTGACTACATTCACATCGAGGACGTCGCCTCCGCCCACGTCGCCGCGGCGCGCCGGCTGACCGCCGACCCCTCGGCGTCCCTGAAGCTCAACATCGGCACCGGCGAGGGCGTGTCGGTGGCGGAGATGATCGACCTCATCCGCGAGGTGTCGGGACACACCGACCTCGCGCCCGAGATCGTCCCGCGCCGCGCCGGCGACCCGGCCCGGGTCGTCGCCTCGGCCGAGCTGATCGGCAAGGAGCTGGGCTGGTCCGCCCGGTACGACGTCCGCCAGATGGTCACCTCGGCCTGGGCCGGCTGGCAGCTGCGGCACCCGGACCCGCAGGCCTGACCTGTGATCCGCCGGCCTGACCCGTATCCCGGACCCGTCGCCCCGGCGGGTGCCGGGGCGCGGTGTCCAGGGCGCGATACGCCCGGCCGCGCGGTGCCCCGGATCACGTAGATTGCACGGATCGGGGCAGGCGGACCGACGGGAACAGGCGAGCACAGGGGACGTACGTGGCAGCGGCGCGGCAGGACGTGGTGGAGGCCCGCAGGGTCGTGGTCAAGGTCGGTTCGTCCTCGCTGACGACGGCCTCCGGCGGGCTGGACGCGGATCGCGTCGACGCGCTGGTGGACGTGCTGGCGACGGCCCGGGAGAACGGCCCGAAGGAGATCGTGCTGGTCTCCTCCGGCGCCATCGCCGCAGGCCTCGCCCCGCTCGGTCTCGCGAAGCGGCCGCGCGACCTGGCCCGCCAGCAGGCCGCCGCCAGCGTCGGCCAGGGACTGCTGGTGGCGCGGTACACCGCGTCGTTCTCCCGCTACGGGATCCGGGTCGGCCAGGTGCTGCTGACCTCCGACGACATCAGCCGCCGCGCCCACTACCGCAACGCGTACCGGACCCTGGACCAGCTGCTCGTCATGGGCGCGGTGCCGGTCGTCAACGAGAACGACACCGTGGCCACCGACGAGATCCGCTTCGGCGACAACGACCGGCTGGCGTCCCTCGTCGCCCACCTGGTCCGCGCCGACCTGCTGGTGCTGCTGTCCGACGTGGACGGCCTCTACGACGGCGACCCGCGCTCGCCCGGCGCCACCCGGATCGACGAGGTTGCGGGACCCGCCGACCTCGAAGGCGTCACCATCGGCAGCGCCGGCAAGGCCGGGGTCGGCACCGGCGGCATGGTCACCAAGGTCGAGGCGGCCCGGATCGCGGCCGCCGCCGGCATCCCGGTCGTGCTCACCTCCGCCAGCCACGCCGCCGACGCCCTCGCCGGCCGCGTCACCGGCACGCTCTTCCACCGCACCGGCAAGCGGTCCGCCGACCGGCTGCTGTGGCTCGCGCACGCCTCCACCCCGCGCGGCGCGCTGCGCCTGGACCCGGGCGCGGTCAAGGCCGTCACGGAGCGCCGTACCTCGCTGCTGCCGGCCGGACTGACCGGCGTCGAGGGGCAGTTCGTGGCCGGCGACCCGGTCGACCTGCTCGACGAGTCCGGCCGGGCGGTCGCCCGAGGCCTCGTCAACTTCGATGCCAGGGAGCTGCCGCGGCTGCTCGGCCGCTCGACGCACGACCTCGCCCGCGAACTCGGACCCGCGTACGAGCGCGAGGTCGTGCACCGCGACGACCTCGTTGTGCTGCACCAGCACTGAGCGAACGGCCGGCCCGGCAGACCCAGTCGGGGACTTCTTGTCGAAAACGCCCCCGCGGTAGCCCGCACCCTGGTCAACTTTGAAGCGGAGGAGTCGCCAATACCGCCGCGGGGACGGGCGGCGCTCGCAAAGCAGAACGCCACAGGGAGGCCGCCGGTGAGACGAGGGCGCCCAGGTTCGTTCCCCCGGGGGACGACGGAACGGGCACTGGTCAGCGTCGACAGCGGAGCGGATACCAGTGCGGACCATCAGCCGGAAGCGCGCACCAGCTCCCGGCTCTGGCACGTCACGCTCAGCGTCTCCGGGCCCGGGGCCCCGCTCCCGGAGGTCAGACGCGCGCTGGAACAGCTCGCGCACGATCACCCGTTCCTGCTGACCAGCCGATATGCCCATGACCACGCCGAGATCAGGTACTGGGAGGAGGCCCGTGACCTCCACGATGCCGCGGCCATCGCGCTGCGCCTGTGGGGCGAGCACCGCTCGACGGCCAAGCTCCCGCCATGGGAGACGGTCGGCCTCGAAGTGATCGACCGTGAGACCTATCACCAGCGCATCTCCGAGGGCTACGGCCCCCCGCCGGCCGTGCCGGTGGGTGTCCACCCCTTCTAGGCCGTCTCTGTGTTTCCCCAGCACCCCTGACCACTGCCGAGTGGTGCCCCAGCCCGGCCCGGGTCCCGCCCCGGCCGGGCGGCGGGGGAGCCGGCAGGCCGGGGCGGCGGGCCGTCTCAACGGCCGGAATCCCGTCCCGCCGTCCCCGGGAGGCGCCGTAGGCTGCCTGACATGAGCAGTAGCCATGACGCCCCCTCCCTGCCCTCCCCCCTGCCCGAGTCCGCCGTGCTGCGGGCCGCCTACCGGGCCAGGGCCGCCGCGGCCGACCTCGCGCCGCTGCCGCGCTCGGTGAAGGACGACGCGCTGCTCGCCATCGCCGACGCGCTGGTGGTGCGGACGAAGGAGATCGTCGAGGCGAACGCGCGCGACGTGGCGCGGGCCCGGGCGGCGGGGAGCAGCGACACGGTCATCGACCGGCTGACGCTGACCCGCGAGCGGGTCGCGGCCATCGCCGCCGACGTCCGCGACGTGGCGGGCCTGCCGGACCCGGTCGGCGAGGTCGTCCGCGGCTCGACGCTGCCGAACGGGCTCGATCTGCGCCAGGTGCGGGTGCCGCTCGGCGTGGTCGGCATCATCTACGAGGCCCGGCCGAACGTGACCGTGGATGCGGCCGCCCTGTGCCTGAAGTCCGGGAACGCGGTGCTGCTGCGCGGTTCGTCCTCCGCGTACGCCTCCAACGAGGCACTGGTGAAGGTGCTGCGGGACGCCGTCGGCGGTGCCGGGCTGCCGGCCGACGCGGTGCAGCTGGTGCCGGGCGAGAGCCGGGAGTCCGTCAAGGAGCTGATGCGGGCCCGCGGCATGGTCGACGTCCTCATCCCGCGCGGCGGAGCGTCGCTGATCAGGACGGTCGTCGAACAGTCGACGGTGCCGGTCATCGAGACCGGTACCGGCAACTGCCACGTCTACGTGGACGCGCAGGCCGACCTCCCGATGGCGGTGGAGGTGCTCATCAACTCCAAGGCGCAGCGTCCCAGCGTCTGCAACTCCGCGGAGACCCTGCTGGTGCACCAGGACATCGCCGAGGCGTTCCTGCCGCTGGCGCTGGCGGCGCTGGCCGAGGCCGGGGTGACCGTGCACGGTGACGAGCGGGTGCTGGCGCTGGCCGAGCGGACCGGCTCCAAGGCCACCGTGGTGCCGGCGACCATGGAGGACTGGGAGACCGAGTACCTGAGCTACGACATCGCGGCGGGAGTCGTCGACTCGCTGGACGCGGCCGTCCACCACATCCGGCTCTGGTCGTCCGGCCACACCGAGGCGATCGTCACCACCTCGCAGCCCGCGGCCCGCCGGTTCACCCAGTTGGTGGACGCGGCCGCGGTCGTCGTCAACGCGTCGACGCGGTTCACGGACGGCGGTGAGTTCGGGTTCGGTGCGGAGATCGGCATTTCCACCCAGAAACTGCACGCCCGCGGCCCGATGGGGCTGCCGGAGCTGACGTCGACCAAGTACATCGTGACCGGCGACGGCCACATCCGGTAGCGGGGCGGTCCGTCCACAGGGCCAACTGGGCGGGGGGGCAGTGTATTTCATCCGCTCCCTGCCCAAAGCGCCGTTGGCCGGACTACCCTGGTGCGATGCCGGATGATGACGAGTTCGCATCCCTGGTCTTCGACGAGGACTTCGTACGGTCCGCGCCCGTGCACGAGCCCACCGCGCGCCAGCGCATGCTCGCCGCCGCGCGGGCCCGTGCCGAGGCCGAAAGCGTTTCCGGCGGCGGGTCCGCGCCGGCCGATCCCGTCCGGTACGACACCGGCGAATCCGACGACCTGTATCTGCAGCACGTCCGTATGGCCGAAGGCCGCCCGTACCGCGGCGGCAGTGTCCGCTGGCACCGTTCACTCGCCTGGCTGCTCGCCGTGCTGATGGGAATCGGCGTGGTGGCGCTGACCTTCGCGGCCGTGTACCGGGGTGCCGGGGGCGGCCGCCAGCCCGCCGTACCTGCGCCTCCGTCGAGCGGCCGGGTCGGCAGCCAGACCCTGCCGCCGGTCGCCGCGACCCCGCTTCCCTGAGCTGCTGTCAGAAGTTGTCGCGTATCACGGCGTTTATATGTGCCTCCGGAGACTTAACCTTGTGGTATGGCCGGTCCTGGAGACCCTCCTGAGGGCGCCCCTGAGGGAGTCCCGGGAGGTGGTGAGGACGAGTACCGATCCGTCGTCTTCGACGAATCGTTCGTTCGAGCTGCCCGTATCCAGGAGTACTCGGCCCGTGAGCGGCTGGACGGGACCTCGCGGGCGGTGCGCGTCCGCCATATGTGGCCCGTCGCCGGCGCCCCGCGCCAGGCCCTGATCCTGGTCGTACTCATCGCCGTCGCCTTCGGCACCGCGATCTACCTGGGCATACGTCATCCGTACAGCAGTTCGGGGCCGGATGCGGTGGAGCCGCTGCGGATCACGCTGATACCGCTGGTGCCGCCGGGCCCGGTACCGGCCGTGGACACGAAGTCGCTGTACGCGAACGATCCGGCCGCGCACTACCGGGCCGGTGCCGAAGGGCTTCCGCTGCCGACCGCGCGCCGTGTCGGGGACTTCACCGAGAGTCAGGTGATGCAGGCGCTCAGCACCACCAAGGAGTACCTGGTGGCCTCGTCGCTCGACCCGGAAGCGGTTACGGGCGGCGGTGTGCGCGCCGTCCGGGATCTGATCGATCCCGGCCAGGTCGACCAGTTCGACCGCAGCCTGAGCGCCCCGGGCGACGACGGGCAGCACGCGGCGACCGGCTGGCTGGTGCGGCTGGACCCGGCCAAGGTGCGGCTGGCCGACCAGAAGGTACGGGTGAACGGCACCATCGCGGTGGCCCAGGTCGGTGACGACCGGCTGGAGGTCGTCGCCGACCACACCTTCGTGTACGCGGTGCAGGGCGTCACCGGTTCCGGGGCGGCGCAGGGCACCACCTCGCTGTTCACCGTGCGGCGCGAGATGCGGTTCCGCTTCGACCGGGACGACCTGCGCGACCACCACATGGAAGTGGTGCAGGCCGATGTCGCCGCCGGACCGCTGTCCTGCACGGCCCCGGCCGCCGACTACTTCCGGCCGCTGCTCGCCGGCCAGTCGCCGCAGGGCCCGACCACCGCCGATCCGTACGACCGCGACCGTCCGGCAGTATCCGTCTGCGCGGGGCTGGCGAACGGCGCCACCGGTACCCCGGCGGCGCCCTCCACCACGTCCTCAGCAGCTCCCTAGGCCGCGCCCGAGGGCGTTACGGCCCGGAGGCGGTGCCCGGAGCCGGTGCCTGGAGCCGGTGCCCGGGAATCGGTGTCACTCCGCGCGGGGACCGTTCTCCGGGCTGTCCCCGGGGCCTTCCTGCGTCTCGTCCGCCGGCCGCTCCTGGGTGCTGGTCTGCGTGCCGCCCGGACCGGTGAACTTGTTCCTGAGCTTGCCGCCGATGTCGCCCGCGCCCGTCGATATGTCGCGGATCAGGCCCATCAGCGGGTCCTTGCTGGTCTTGACGTTCTCCGCGTAGTGGTTCGCCGACTCCTTGAAGGTGTCGTAGACCGAGGTGTCCTTGTCCTCGCTCCTGCGCGGGTAGTGCCCGTCCATCAGCCGCTGGTAGTCGCGGCTCGCCGCCCACTTCTTCAGCTCGGCGGCGCGCACCGTGGTGAAGGGGTGGGTGCGCGGCAGCACGTTCATGATCTTCAGGACGGAGTCGCGCAGGTCGCCGGCGGCCTCGTACTCGTCGGCCTGCTTCAGGAACGCGTCCACGTTCATCTCGTGCAGGTGGTTGCCGCCGGCGATCTTCATCAGCCCGCGCATCGACGCCTGCAGGTCCTGCCCGACCAGCAGCCCGGCCCGGTCGGCCGACAGCTCGGACTTGCGGAACCACTCGCGCAGCGCCGTGACGATCGCCAGGATCGCCAGGTTGCCCAGCGGGATCCACGCGACCCGCACGGCCAGATTCGTCAGGAACAGCAGGATGGTGCGGTAGACCGAGTGGCCGGAGAGCGCATGGCCCACCTCGTGGCCCACGACCGCCCGCATCTCCTCCTCGTCGAGCAGCTCGACGAGGCCGGTGGTGACCACGATGATCGGCGAGTCCATGCCGATGCACATCGCGTTCGGCTGCGGGTCCTGCGTGACGTACATCGACGGGACCTTCTCCAGGTCCAGGATGTAGCAGGCGTCGAGCAGCATGACGTTCAGGTGCGCGAACTGCTGGTCGCTCACCCGGACGGAGTCCGAGAGGAACAGCAGTCTCAGCGAGCGCTCGGGGAGCAGTCCGCTGAGCGCCTTGAAAGCGGTGTCGAAACCGGTCAGCTTGCGGAGCGCGACCAGCGCGGACCGGTCGGCGGGATGCTCGTACGCCCTGGAGGAGATCCCCGGGAAGCGCTTGCGCGTGCGGCTGGGCACCTTCGCGGCACCGCCACTGGACTCCGTGGAGTCGCTCGGATCGTTCGGCACGGACATAGTGACCCAACCCCCAGATAGCCAACCGGTACATACTCTGGACGCGCGGAGCCTGCGCTAAGTTCCACAGGGCCCGCCCGTACGATGTGCGTGAGTCTTCCCGTCCACCCTCGAAACCGCAAAGGTCCTGCCGACCATGACGTCATACGCAGCTGCCGCACTGACCACCCTCGCCGAGGAGTCGGGTGGGGGGAACCACGAGAGCCTCAGCCCGTATCTCACGGGCGGTGGCGCGCTGTTCGCGCTGCTCCTCCTGCTGTGGATCACGACCCGCTTCAACCGGGACTAGTCTCCGCGATGCCTGGGAACGTGAAGAAGCGGATCGGCGTGATGGGCGGAACGTTCGACCCCGTCCACCACGGTCACCTGGTCGCCGCCAGCGAGGTGGCGAGTCTGTTCCAGCTCGACGAGGTCGTCTTCGTGCCGACCGGCCGGCCGTGGCAGAAGGCCGACAAACCGGTCTCGCCACCCGAGGACCGGTATCTGATGACGGTGATCGCCACCGCCTCCAACCCGCAGTTCTCGGTGAGCCGCAGTGACATCGACCGCGGCGGCAAGACGTACACCATCGACACCCTGCGGGATCTGCGCGACGAGCACGCGGACGCGGACCTCTTCTTCATCACCGGCGCGGACGCGCTCAACCAGATCTTCTCCTGGCGGAACGCCGAGGAGCTCTTCTCCCTCGCGCATTTCATCGGGGTGACGCGTCCTGGGCATACCCTGGCGGATCCGGGCTTCCCGGAGGGCGGGGTCTCGCTGGTCGAGGTTCCCGCGCTGGCGATCTCGTCGACGGACTGCCGCCAGAGAGTGGCCAAGGGCGATCCGGTCTGGTACTTGGTGCCGGACGGGGTGGTGCGCTACATCGACAAACGCAGGCTCTACCGGGACGACGGGTAGCGGACGCATCGCAGTGAAGGGGTCCTCGTGAACGACGCAAACCCCCGTTGGCAATACGCCGAGGGAGGTCCTGAGAACGGTCAGGACCCGAACGCCCCGCAGGACCCGCCCGCGCCCCAGGACCCTTACTACCAGCAGCAGTACGGATACGACCCGTATGCACAGCAGCCGGAGCAGCAGCCCCGGCAACAGCAGCCGCCGCAGCAGCAGCCGGGGTACGCCGACCCGTACTACGCGGACCCGGCGCAGACGTACGCGGGGCAGCAGCAGGGCTGGATCCCGCAGCAGCAGCCGTATCCGGACCCCCAGTACGCGCAGCCGCAGCCCTTGCAGCAGCCGCCGTACCAGGACCCGCAGTACCAGCAGCAGCCGCAGTACGGCGCGCCGCCCGCTCAGCCGTACTACGCGGCGCCCGCCCCGGCCGCCGCCCCGCCGGCCGCCCCGGTGCCCGCGCAGGTCCCCGGGCCCGACGCCGTACCGCCGCGGCAGCAGGCCGGACAGGACTACCGCACCGAGCAGTTCGCCTTCGTCGACGAGGACGACGAGGAGTCGGAAGAGGTCATCGACTGGCTGAAGTTCTCGGAGTCCCGCACCGAACGCCGTGCCGAGACCAAGCGGCGTGGCCGCAAGCGCAAGATCGCCCTGGTGCTGCTGGTCGTGGTGGCGCTGGTCGGTGGCACCGGCTACCTCTGGAAGACCGGCCGGATCCCCGGCCTCGGCGGCTCGGGCAAGAACACGGCGGCGGCCGGCGCGGGCGGCCAGAAGCGCGATGTGATCGTGGTGAACCTGCGGCCGGTGGACGGCTCGGAGTCCTCCACGGCGCTGCTGGTTAGCAACCAGACCACCGGCAAGGGCACCACGGTGCTGCTGCCGAACACGCTCGCCCTCAGTACCGACGACGGCGGTTCGACCACCCTCGGCAAGCAGATCGACCAGGGCCAGGAGCCGACCCGGCAGGGGCTGAACACGCTCCTCGGGTCCGACATCAAGGGCAGCTGGCGGCTGGACACCCCGTATCTGGAGATCCTCGTCGAGTCCCTCGGCGGCATCACCCTGGACACCGACACCGCGGTGAACGGGACGCAGAAGGACGCGGGCAAGGTCCTGGTCACCCAGGGCAAGGCGCAGGAGCTGAACGGCCAGGGGGCCGTCGCGTACGCCACCCACCGCGGGCCCGGCGAGGCACAGGCCAAGCAGCTCATCCGCTTCGGCCAGGTCATGCAGGCCGTCCTGGCGAAGATGCCGAGCGACTCCGCCTCGGCGACGAAGACCGTCGAGGCGCTGAACTCGATCCCGGACCCGTCGCTGCCCGTCAACGCGCTCGGCGCCTCGCTGGCGCAGCTCGCGGAGCAGGCGAAGACGGGGACCTACAGCACCGCGCTGCTGCCGGTGCAGCCGAACGGGACGCTGAGCGCGCAGGCCACCGAGAGCGTCGTGAAGGACGTGCTGGGCGGCACCGTGAAGAACGCCGGGGCCTCGGCGCAGGCCAGGGTGCTGATCAAGGACGCCTCCGGCGACAAGAAGGCGGCGGGCCTGGCCCAGGCCGCGATCCTGAACGGCGGCGTGTACACCTACGTGGCGGGCGGTACGGCCCCGTCGTCGCAGCCGGCCTCCGAGGTGCTCTACGCCGACGACGCCCGCAAGGCGGCGGCCGCCGATGTGGCCAAGACCCTGGGGCTGCCGGCGGGCGCGGTGAAGAAGGGAACGGTCGCCGCGAATGCGGACATCACGGTCGTCCTCGGCAAGGACTACAAGGGCTGACACCCCCCTGAGCGGCGGCCCGGGACCGGCCGGGAATCCGCTCAGGGGGCCTGACCAGGCCTGATGGATAACGGGTCGGGGGCTGTCCGTGGGGCGTGAGACCCTGGAGAGACACGCCCTCGACCCGAAAGCCTCACCTGTGACCGCCACTGACCACTCCATCGAGCTCATCAAGGCCGCCGCGCAGGCCGCCGCCGACAAGCTCGCGCACGACATCATCGCCTATGACGTCAGCGACGTCCTCTCCATCACCGACGCGTTCCTGGTGGCCTCCGCCCCGAACGACCGGCAGGTCAAGGGCATCGTCGACGGCATCGAAGAGGCGCTCCTCAAGGAGCTGGGCACCAAGCCGGTGCGCCGCGAGGGCGAGCGCGACGGCCGCTGGGTGCTGCTCGACTACATCGACATCGTGGTCCACGTGCAGCACTCCGAGGAGCGCGTTTTCTACGCCCTCGAGCGGCTCTGGAAGGACTGCCCCGAGATCGAGCTGCCCGCCGACGCCGTCGCCACCCGCGGCAAGGGCGAGGAGCACGCGAAGCTGTACGCGGCCGAAGCGGATGGAGACCTGAGCTGAACGGGCACACGACGGGCCGCGGCCGCCGGATCGTTCTTTGGCGGCACGGCCAGACCGAGTGGAACCTGGAGCAGCGCTTCCAGGGCAGTACCGACATCCCGCTGACCGCGGACGGTATCGCCCAGGCCCGGCGCGCCGCCAGGCTGCTCGGCGCTCTCGAACCGGCCGCGATCATCGCGTCCGACCTGCAGCGCGCCTCCGCGACGGCCGCCGAGCTGGCCGCCGTGACCGGCCTCGGTGTGACCCACTACGAGGGGCTGCGCGAGACGTACGCGGGGGACTGGCAGGGTCTGACCCACACGGAGATCGTGGGGCGGCACGGCGAGCAGTACGCCGCCTGGAAGCGCGGCGAGCCGGTACGGCGCGGCGGCGGTGAGCTGGAGACCGAGGTCGCGGACCGGGCGGCGCCCGTGGTGCTGGGCGAGGCCGACAAGCTGGCCGACGGCGGCACTCTCGTGGTGGTCAGCCACGGCGGCACGATCCGCACCACGATCGGCCGGCTGCTGGGGCTGGAAGCGGGCAACTGGGAGGCCCTCGGGGGTCTGTCGAACTGCTGCTGGTCGGTGCTGGGCGAGGGAGCGCGCGGTTGGCGGCTGCTGGAGCACAACGCGGGCACGCTGCCCGAACCGGTGCTCGGCGACGACAACTGATCCACTCGCCGGTGGATCACCGGGCGGATTTCGCATCTGCCCCGGAGACCGGTTAAGCTTCTTCTCGTTCCCAGCGCGAGCCGCTGGAAACGGCGGGGCTGTAGCTCAGTTGGTAGAGCGCTTGCATGGCATGCAAGAGGTCCGGAGTTCAATTCTCCGTAGCTCCACGATAAGGATCCCGTCCGATCACTGCGATCGGGCGGGATCTTTGCGTTTCCGCAGGTCAGCCGCGTGTGGGTCCGGCTCTGGCCGGGCGCGGGTCAGTCGATGGTGTCGCCGAGGGACTCGGAGAGATGCCGCAGGGCGTTGGCGAGGGCCGCCCGCTCGGGTTCGGTCAGCGCGGCGAGCAGCCGGTTCTCGGTGGCGAGGTGGTCGGGCAGCACCTCGTCGATGAGATCGCGGCCGTCACGGGTGAGAGCGACATGCACCACACGGCGGTCCGACGGGCTGGGGGTGCGCGTCACCAGGCCGCGGTCCTGGAGGCGGTCCAGCCGCTGGGTGACGGCTCCTGAGGTGACCATGGCCGCCAGCATCAGCTCGGCCGGTGTCAGCCGGTTCTCGGGGCCGCTGCGGCGCAGCGTGGCGAGGACGTCGAACGACGCGGCGTCGAGTCCGTGCGCGGCGAACGTACGGCGGAGTTCGGCGTCGATCACCCGCGAGAGCCGTTTCAGCCGGCCGATCACCGCCATCGGCGAGACGTCGAGGTCGGGGCGCTGCGTTCCCCACTGCTCCAGCACGCGGTCCACATGATCTGCCACCTGAGTACTGTACCAATGTCTTAGCGATGAGATACATTGCCTTAGTGCTAAGTAATCGAGTCCGGATCATCGTCGTGACCGCGCTGGCGCCCGCGATCTGGGGCACCACCTACCTCGTCACCACCGAGCTGCTACCGCCCGACCGGCCGCTGCTGGCCGCGCTGCTGCGCGCGCTTCCCGCGGGCCTCGTGCTCGTCGCCCTCACCCGGCGGCTGCCGCAGGGGTCGTGGTGGTGGCGTGCCCTGGTGCTCGGCTCCCTCAACATCGGGGCGTTCCTCGCGCTGCTGTTCATCGCCGCCTACCGGCTGCCGGGCGGGGTCGCCGCGACCCTCGGCGCGCTCCAGCCCCTGCTGGTCGCGGGCCTGTCCTCCGGTCTGCTCGGCGAGCGGCTGTCCCCGCGCACCGTCCTGGCCGGCATAGCGGGCGTGGCCGGCGTCAGCCTGCTCGTGCTGCGGGCCGACGCGCGGCTCGACGCGATCGGTGTCGCGGCCGCTGTCGGCGGCGCCGTCGTGATGGCCACCGGAGTGGTGCTCAGCAAGCGGTGGACGTCACCCGCACCGCTGCTCGCCACCACCGGCTGGCAGCTCGTCGCGGGCGGCCTGCTGCTGCTGCCGGTCGCCCTCCTCGTCGAAGGCCCGCCCCCGGCGAACCTGACAGCCGAGAACCTGGCCGGCTACGGCTATCTCTCGATCATCGGCGCGGCATTCGCCTACGCCCTGTGGTTCCGGGGGATCCGCGACCTGTCGCCCACCAGCGTGACGTTCCTCGGTCTGCTCAGTCCCGTGGTCGCCACGGTGCTCGGCTGGCTCGTCCTGGACCAGGAGCTCACCGCGGCCCAGATCCTGGGCGGGCTGATCGTCCTGGCCGCCCTCGTCGTGGCCCAGACGCGGAACGCCGCGCACCGGCCGGGCCCCGGCGGACCGCCGCGGTTCCGGAGCGCCGGCACCGCTATGGGCGGCGCCCCCGAAGCCGGCGACGTCCGGAACCCCTCGTCCGTCCCCATCGACAACTCATCGAGCAGGAGCTGAGATTGATGCGCATCACCGTCTTCGGAGCAGCGGGCAACGTAGGGCGCCGGGTGGTGGCCGAGGCGCTGGCGCGGGGCCATCAGGTCACCGCCGTCGTGCGCGATCCGGCCCGCTTCCCCGAGCTGCCGTCCGCCGCCGACGCACGGGCGGGCAACGCCGCGAACGCCGACGACGTGGCCGAACTGAGCGCAGGCCAGGACGTGGTGATCGGAGCGACCCGTCCCGCCCCCGGCAGCGAGGGCGAACTCGTCACGGCCACCCGGGGGTTGCTGGCCGGGCTCACCGGGACCGGCGTCCGGCTGCTGGTCGTCGGCGGCGCGGGTAGCCTGACCGTGCCCGGCACCGGGGGCGTCACCGTCGTCGACGGACCCGGCTTCCCCGCCTCGTGGCGCCCGATCGCGCTGGCGTGCAACGAGCAGCTCGCCGTCTGCCGCGCGGAAACCGCGGTGGACTGGGCCTACTTGAGCCCGTCCGCGCTGCTGGAGCCGGGAGTGCGCACGGGCCGCTACCGGCTGGGCACCGATGAACTGCTGGTCGATGCCAAGGGCGACTCGGCGATATCCATGGAGGACCTGGCGGTGGCGCTGCTGGACGAGGCCGAGCGGCCCCGCCACCACAGGACCCGCTTCACCGCCGGGTACTGATCCCCGGGTGGCCGCCGGCCGCGCCCGCCGGTGTGCGGGTGTCCCGCCCCCTCACGGGAGGCGGGACTCCACCGGCTCCGCCACCCGGTCGGGCACCCGCTCGGCCACCCGTTCCGCCGCTCGCTCCGCTTCTCGTTCCGCCACGATCTCCGAGACCTTCCGCCGGTGCACGGGGCAGCCGATCATCGGCTCGGCCATGACGCGCAGCCGCTCGATCTGCGCGCGGCTCTCGTCGTCGGCCGGGGTGTAGACGACGATCCGGTGCTCGGCCATGCCGTCGATGGCCAGCGACACCGAGGTCAGGTTGATCAGCCCGACCGACGCGTGCCGGAACACCTTGAGCCGCGGTCCCGGCGAGGCGACGTCACCGCGTGCCCACATCTGCGCGAACTCCGGGCTCTCGTGGATCAGGCGCGCGATGAACGTCTCCCAGACCGGCTCCCCGACATGCCGGCCGTACGCGGCGCGCAGCTGACCGACCATGCGGGGCAGTTCCTCGTCGCTGTTCACCATCGACGAGCAGCAGTCCGGGATGGTGAACAGCTTCAGCAGCACATTGCGTTCCGCGCGCGGGACGAACGTGGTCGCCGGCCAGATGTCGCGGTAGGCGGCGTTGGAGGCCTGTACGTCGTAGCGCGCGCTGTAGACCACGGCGGGCAGCGGGTCCAAGGCGTCGAGGATGCCCTGCACCTCCTCGCCCACCACCTCCGCGTCGGAGACGTCCTGGCGGACGAACGGCACCCCGGCCAGCCGGTAGAGGTGCTCGCGCTCGGTCACGTCGAGCTGGAGCACCCGGCCGACCGCGTCCAGCACCTGCACACTGGCGTTGATCGGGCGGCCCTGTTCCAGCCACGTGTACCAGGTGACCCCGACCCCTGCGAGCTGCGCGACCTCCTCGCGCCGCAGACCGGGGGTACGGCGCCGCAGCCCCGGCGGCATGCCGACGTCCGCGGGGGTGATGCGGGCGCGGCGGCTGCGGAGAAAGGCGGCCAGGGCGGTGCGGCGTTGGGGCATCTCCCCATCCTCCATCGGCCCGGGCACGCTTGCCAGGTGCTGCCGGTACCAGCATCACAGGGCTCTCGTTACCAGTAGTGCGCCGCGCGCAGGCTGGCGGACATGACGAATTCCGTGCTCCCGTTCCCCGTCACCGACAAGGAGACCACCCCCGGCGCCGACCGGCGCCCGCGCACCGGCCTGCTGCTCGGCATCATCCTGACGGGCCAGTTCATGGCCCTGCTCGACGTCTTCATCGTGAACGTCGCCGCGCCCACCATCCGTACCGATCTGCACGCCTCGGGCGCCGGGCTGCAGCTCATCGTGGCCGGCTACACCATCGCGTACGCCGTGCTGCTGATCACCGGCGCCCGGATCGGCGATCTGCTCGGCCACCGGCGGGTCTTCCTGTCAGGACTGGCCCTCTTCACGGCCTCGTCGCTGGCCTGCGGCCTCGCGCAGTCCACGGGTCAGCTGATCGGCTTCCGGTTCGTCCAGGGCGCGGGCTCGGCCCTGATGATTCCGCAGGTGCTCAGCCTGATCCAGCTGACGTTCAGCGGCGAGGCGCGGTCGAAGGCGCTCAGCGTCTACTCGGCGGTGATCGCCTCGGGCGCGGCGATCGGCCAGTCGCTCGGCGGGGTGCTCGTCAGCGCGGACCTGTTCGGCACCGGCTGGCGGCCGGTGTTCCTGGTGAACGTACCGATCGGGCTGGTCATGCTGGTCGTCGCGCCGCGGGTGATCCCGGCCGACGTCCGCAGCGCCCCGGAACGGCGGCGCGGACTCGACCTGCCGGGACTGGTGACGCTGGCTGCCGCGGTGACGCTGTTCACCGTGCCGCTGGTGCTCGGGCAGGAGGAGGGCTGGCCGGTGTGGGGCTGGATCTGCCTGGGTCTGAGCGTGGTGCTGTTCGGGCTGTTCACGGTGCTGGAGTCGCGGCTGGCGCGCCGTGGCGGCGCCCCGCTGGTGTCCGGGCGGGTGCTGCGGGCGCCGGGGATGGCGCGGGCGGCGACGATGATCGGCCTGGCGATGGCGGTCAACGCGGGCTTCCTGTTCAGCATCGCCCTGCATCTGCAGACCGGGCTGGGGGACAGCGCGCTGCGCACCGGCCTCACCTTCGCCGTCGCGGCGGTGTTCTTCGGTGGAGTCGGCCTCAACTGGCGCCGTCTGCCGCAGAGCTGGCACCGGTGGCTGGCCCCGGCCGGCTTCGCCGTCGGGGCGCTCTCCTTCGCCGTGCTCGGCCTGGCGCTGCGCGGCGGCGGGCACGGCGGGTTCGCGCTCTTCGCCGGACTGGCGGGGATCGGCACGGGGCTGGGATCGGCGTTCAGCCCGACCCTCACCCGCGCGCTGGGGAAGGTGGCCCCGCAGGACGCGGCCGACGCCAGCGGGCTGCTGGCCACCGTCACCCAGCTCGGCATGCTGGTGGGCGTGGCCACCCTCGGCACCCTGTTCCTGAACCGCCTCGACGTCGCGGGGCCGCACCCGGCGGCCCATGCCTTCGCGGTGACCGCGGCGGCGCTGACCGTCGTCGCGGTGGCCGGGGCGCTGCTGGGGCTGCGGCGCGACAAGGCGTAGGGCCGGACGGAGCCGGGACCGCATCCCGGCTCCTCCCGCCCCCGGCCCCGCGCTCCGACCGCCTCGCTGCGAACCGTTCCGCTGCGAACCATTCCGCTCGGAACCGTTCGGCTCCGCCCGCTCCGTTCAGACCAGCGCGGGATAGTCGGTGAAGCCGCGCTCGTCCCCGCCGAAGAACGTGGCGGAGTCGGGGGTGTTGTACGGGCCGCCGGCCGCGAGGCGGCGCGGCAGGTCCGGGTTGGCGAGGAACAGGGCACCGTAGGACACCAGGTCCGCGGTGCCGTCCTCGATGAGGGCGAGCGCGTCGGGACCGGTGGGGCGCCGCTCGGACCAGACGTTGAGAACGAGGGTCCCGGCGTACTGCTTGCGCAGCCGCAGCGTCAGCCCGCGGTCGCCGCCCTCGACCAGGTGCAGATAGGCCAGGCCGAGCGGTTCCAGCGCGCGCACCAGCGCGCTGTAGACGGCCTCCGGCTCGGGCTCGGCGATGTCGTTGTACGGGTTTCCCGGGGAGATCCGCAGACCGGTCCGGTCGGCGCCGATCGCACCGGCCACCGCGCGGGTCACCTCGACGGCGAACCGGATGCGGTCCTCGCCGTCGCCGCCCCACTCGTCGGTGCGGCGGTTGGTGTTGGGGGCCAGGAACTGGTGGACCAGGTAGCCGTTGGCGCCGTGGATCTCGACCCCGTCGAAACCGGCCTCGACCGCGTTGCGGGCGGCGGTCGCGAAGTCGGCGATGGTCCGCCGGATCTCCGCGTCGTCCAGCTCACGCGGCGCGATGAACTCCTTCGGCCCCTCATGGGTGTACACCCGGCCCTCGGCGGCCACCGGAGAGGCGCTGACCGGGACGAGCCCGTCCGGCAGCAGGTCGGGGTGGCCGATCCGGCCGGCGTGCATCAGCTGGGCGAAGATCCGGCCGCCCGCAGCGTGCACGGCGTCGGTCACCGTCCGCCAGGCGGCGATCTGCTCCGCGCTGTGCAGCCCGGGGGTGTCGGGGTAGCCCTGGCCGACGGCGCTGGGCTGGATCCCCTCGGTGATGATCAGCCCGGCCGAGGCGCGCTGGGCGTAGTACTCGGCCATCGCCGGGGTCGGGGTGGCACCGGGACCGTAGCCCGGCTGCGGGTCATCGGGGCCATCGCTATGCGGTTGGGAAGCCGGGTACCGGCGAGGTCGATGGGGTCGAAGGCATTGGGCATGAGGGTCTCCCCAGGAGTTATGTGGTCGGCCAACCAATCAACCGCGCATCGCTCCAGCACATTCCTTGGCCGGCCAACATAATGGGTTCATGACCCCGACGAGCCGCCCTGCTGCCACCGAAGACCCCGCCTGTACGCCGCCGCGGGCCCCCGTCGGCCGTACCGGCATCAGCCACGCGGTGTTCCGCACCGCACGCGCCCACCGCATGGCCGCCGGCCGGCTGCTGCGCGGCGCCGGCCTCTACGCGGGACAGGAGCTGCTGATGATGCGGCTGTGGGACGCGGGACCCCAGCGGCAGTCCGAGCTGATCAAGCTGCTGGACCTCGACCCGTCGACGGTGACGAGGATGGTCCAGCGCCTCGAACAGTCCGGTCTGGTCACCCGCCGCCCCGACCCCGACGACGGGCGCGCGGTCCTCGTCGAGGCGACCGAGGCCGGCCACACGCTGCGCGCACCCGTCGAGGACGCGTGGCGGCAGCTGGAGGAGATCACCGTCGCGGGGCTGTCGGCGGCCGACCGCCGGGAACTGGCCCGGCTGCTGGCCCGGGTCGAGGACAACCTGCTCCGCCGTGGCATGGACGGGGCGGAAGAGACGGACGGGACGGGCGAGGCGGCTGCGATGGGGACGACTGCCGGGGTAGAGGGTTCGGTCAGCGGTTGACGTAGTCGTACGCGGCCGCCCGCCGCGACGACAGCACGGGTGTGGAGCGCCGTCGGCGCGGATCGTTGCGGAAGGCCTGGAACGCCACCGTGCCGGTCACCGCGAGGAACGCGGCGCCGATCGCTGGATAGACCGCGGACAGCGCCATCTGCCCGCCGCTCTGCCCCAGTTCGAACCGCCCGGCGCCGTGCGGGACCAGCCACAGCATGAACGAGCAGAACAGCAGCCCCACCAGGGCCGCCCCCGCCGCCCACAGCGCGTCCCGGCGGCGCAGCGCCTCGGTGCCGAGCAGGATCACCATCGGCACCCCCCACACCCAGTGGTGCGACCAGGAGATCGGGCTGACCAGCAGCGCGGTCACCGCGCAGGCCAGCGTCGCCCAGGCCACGTTGTAGGGCAGCCGGTCCCCGGCGAGCAGTGCCGCGACCGAGACGGCCAGGCCCGCGCAGCCGACGACGGCGGCCGCCAGCAGCCAGCCGCTGCCCGGGTCGCCGGTGTGGAGGGCGCGGGCGAAGATCCCGCGCAGCGACTGGTTGGCGGTGTCCTCGCCGAAGCCGACCCGGTCCGCCGCGAAGAGCATCTCGGTCCAGAACCGCCGTGAGTCGTGCGGTAGCGCCACCGCTGCCATCGCCACCGTCCCGACGAACGTGATGACGGCCACGGCGGCCCGCCGCAGGTGCGGATTCCAGGGGCTGTGGCCACGGCGCAGCCGCCGCCAGCCCAGCGCCACCCCGGCCACCGCCAGCAGCACCGCGAACAGCGCGGGCGTCAGCTTGATGCCCGCCGCGATCCCGGTCCCGAAGCCGGCCCAGCGATGGCCCGCGCGCCGCGTCAGGTCCCACAGCACCAGCACGGCCAGCAGCAGGTTGATCTGCCCGTACCGCAGGGTCGTCCACACCGGCTCGCACCACACCGCGACGGACGCGACGGCCAGCGTCACCGCCGCGGCCGGCAGCTTGGCCGGCCGCCCGGTCAGCCGCAGCGACAGATGCACCAGCGCCACCAGCAGGCCCAGGTTCGCCACCGTCGCCACCGCGCGCATCCCGCCCACGCCGATCCACGTCAGAGGCATGAACATCAGCGCGGCGAAGGGTGGATAGGTGGTCGGGAGGTTCGCGTACGTGGCCCGCATCTCGTACAGGTCGCCGCCGTTGCGCACGGTCGCGCCCTCGGCCCGGTAGACCATCAGGTCGATCATCGACACATGGGAGGCGCGCTGCGCCATCCAGAAGCCGGCGAAGGAGACCAGGCAGACCGCCGCGGCGAGCAGCGTCGGTCGCCGCAGAATGAACGTCCTGGCCGCAATCATGCGGGTGTCGGCGGTCAGCTGCGTCGCTGTCACAGTGCGCTGCTCCAGGGAGACTGGTGGGGGGCACGGGGCGCCGGTGAACCTGGCACGGAATCCCGACATTACCTGGCTCGGCCTCGGAACAGCAGAGCAACCGTTCCTCCAGGTGAGCCCCCGGCTTCCCGGTAAACGATTTGGCGAAACACCCCCAGGGCCGTGTAATGTATGCCGAGTCGCCGGGGGAACCCGGCGGGGTACACCGCGGGGCTGTAGCTCAGTTGGTAGAGCGCTTGCATGGCATGCAAGAGGTCCGGAGTTCAATTCTCCGTAGCTCCACAATCAGAAGGCCCGATCGCCGAACCGGCGGTCGGGCCTTCTTCTCGTCCGGCCTTCTCCTCGGTCTTCGGGTCTTCGCGTCTTCGGGTCGCAGCGCCGGCGCCGGACAGCGGCGGACCGCCCTGGCCGGCCGCCGGTCACCGCCGCTGCCGCGGTGAGCCGGGCGCGGTGCGCCCCGAGCGCGTGACCCCGGCCGAGCCCGCAGCCGCGGTCGTCCTCCGGCGGCCGGCTTCCGGCAACTCCGGCCACGCCGTTGCCGCCGCTGCTAACGTCGATCCGACCGGGTGCCGGATTCCCCGTCAGCACCCGCCGATCGGACCGCGGTTCCGGTCGGCCCGGCCACGGTTCCCACCGGCCGGGCAGCGGCTTCCGCCCCTCGTGACCGGCTCGTGCCGCTTACCGTTCGCTGGCGTTTCTTTGGCCTGCTCTTGGCAATTGCATGCCCCTGACATGAGCTTTTCGGCGAAAGAGTGGCGCTCTGCGGTACGAGCCGTACGCATAGCGGCGACACCGTAATCGGCGTCAACTCGCTTCGCATGGGGGTTTCATGAGATTTGAGCGCAAAAGAACGCGTGCCGGGCTGGCGGTGGCCGCAGCGCTGCCGCTGATGGCCGGCGCGCTCGCGCTGGGCACACCTGCCGCGCAGGCTGACCAACCGCACGACAGGCAGCTGCTCAGTGGCACCAAGCCGCTGTGGGCAACCGCCAATGCGGACAAGGGCGACACGGCGGACGCCAGCGGCGTTACCGCCCGTGTCTACCTGGCGGGCCGGGACGCGAAGGGCCTCACGGCCTATGCGACCGCGGTTTCCGACCCGAAGTCGGCTTCCTACGGCAAGTATCTGACCGCGGCGCAGACACAGGCGCGGTTCGGTGCGACGAAGGACCAGATAGCCCAGGTCACCGCCTGGCTGAAGTCCTCGGGCCTCAAGGTGACCGGTACCACCCAGCACTACATCACCGTGAGCGGTGACGTGGCGGCCGCGGAGAAGGCGTTCGGCACCCAGCTGCACAACTTCGCCAAGGACGGCAAGACTTACCACGCCCCGGCGACGACGGCGTCCGCGCCGGCGGCGCTGAACGGCGCGGTGCTCACGGTCGTCGGCCTGGACAACGCTCCCAAGATCGCCAAGCACGACGAGGCGCTGCCGCCTCCCGGCGCGGTGTTCAAGAACGCCGGGCCGTTCTCGAGCTACTTCGGCTCGAACACCAACAAGAAGCTCCCGTCCGCCTACGGCACCAAGGCGCCGTACGCGATCAAGGGCTACACCGGCAAGGACCTGCGCGCCGCCTACGGTGCGAAGAGCTACACCGGTAAGAACGTCACGGTCGCGATCACGGACGCGTACGCCTCGCCGTACATCGTCCAGGACGCGAAGAAGTACGCCAAGAACAACGGTGACCAGGCGTACCGCAAGGGCCAGCTCTCCCAGGTGCTGCCCGCCGACTACAACTCGACCGAGGCCTGCGACGCGGGTGGCTGGTACGGCGAGGAGACGCTCGACGTCGAGGCCGTGCACGCCGTGGCCCCGGACGCCGACATCGTCTACGTGGGTGGCGCGTCCTGCCAGGACAACGACCTGCTCGACGCCCTGAACAAGATCGTCGACGGCCGGCTGGCCGACATCGTCTCCAACTCGTGGGGCGACGTCGAGGCCAATGAGACCCCGGACGTGGCCGCGGCCTACGACCAGACCTTCCTGCAGGGTGCTGTCGAGGGCATCGGCTTCTACTTCTCCTCCGGTGACTCCGGCGACAACGTCGCCAAGACCGGCAAGAAGCAGGTCGACACCCCCGGAAACTCCCCCTGGGCCACCTCGGTCGGCGGCACCTCGCTGAACGTCGGCAAGGGTGAGAAGTACCAGTGGGAGACCGGATGGGGCACCGAGAAGGCTGTGCTGTCGGCTGACGGCAACAGCTGGACGGGCTTCCCCGGCGCCTACACCTCAGGCGCGGGCGGCGGCACCAGCAACCTGTACGCGCAGCCGTTCTACCAGCGCAACGTCGTCCCGGACTCGCTCGCCCTCGCCAACGGCGGCGGCGTGAAGCAGCGCGTCGAGCCGGACATCTCGGCGGTCGCCGACCCGAACACCGGCTTCCTCGTCGGTCAGACCCAGTCCCTCGCGGACGGTTCGCTGGCGTACAGCGAGTACCGGATCGGCGGCACCTCGCTCGCCGCCCCGGTGATCGCCGGCGTCCAGGCGCTCGTGCAGCAGGCGCGGCACGGGGTCCCGGTCGGCTTCGCCAACCCGCTGATCTACGACCGGTACGCCACGTCGGCCTACCACGACGTCACGGACCACCCGCTGGGCCAGGGCCGTGACCAGGCGGTCGTCCGCGTTGACTTCGTCAACGGTGTCGACGCGGCGGACGGCACGATCACGTCCCTGCGCAGCCTCGGCAAGGACGCGTCGCTGCACGCCACGGTCGGCTTCGACGACGTCACCGGCGTCGGTACCCCTGGTGCCGACTACGTGACCTCGTACCTGCCGAAGAAGAACCACCGCTGACCTCACGGTCGGCGCACGGGCTGAGCTCCTGAGCCAGTGCACGGGCCCGCACCGGGGCATTCCCGGTGCGGGCCCCTCGCGCGCTGCGGTAACCTGACCCCATGCGTGCCGTACGCCTTCTGCTTAGCAAGCCGCACTGACGACGAACCGAGTCAGTGCGGCGGCCCCTCCTGTGCGAGGGGTTTTTTCGTTTCCGCAGGCAGGCAGCAGACGCGGCGTACGCCCGTCATGATCACGATGGAGCTTCGAGGACGATGAGCGAGACCACCGCCGCCACTGAGGCAGCCGAGCCGCACCGTACTGTGCCGACCTTCAAGTACACCGCTCAGCTGGCCGCCGACATCGAGGCCCGCTGGCAGGACTTCTGGGAGGAGTCCGGTACCTACGAGGCGCCGAACCCCAGCGGTGACCTGGCGGGGGATGCCGAGCTGGCCGCCAAGCCCAAGAAATTCATCATGGACATGTTCCCGTACCCCTCGGGCTCGGGACTGCACGTCGGCCACCCGCTGGGCTACATCGCCACCGATGTGTACGCCCGCCACCAGCGGATGACCGGCCACAACGTGCTGCACACCCTGGGCTTCGACTCCTTCGGGCTGCCCGCCGAGCAGCACGCGGTCGCCACCGGGACGCACCCGCGGGCCTCCACCGAGGACGCCATCGAGAACATGCGGCGCCAGCTGCGCCGGCTGGGCCTGGGCCACGACATGCGCCGGTCGGTCGAGACGATCGACCCGGCGTACTACAAGTGGACCCAGTGGATCTTCCTGCAGATCTTCAACTCCTGGTACGACGAGGAGGCGGGCCGGGCCCGTCCGATCGACACCCTGGTCGCACAGTTCGCCTCCGGCGCCCGCCCGACCCCGGACGGCCGCGCCTGGGACGCGCTGAGCGCCATCGAGCGCTCCGACCTGCTGGGCGAGTACCGGCTGGCGTACGCGTCCGAGTCGCGCGTCAACTGGTGCCCGGGGCTGGGCACCGTTCTGGCGAACGAGGAGGTCACCGCGGACGGCCGCTCCGAGCGCGGCAACTTCCCGGTCTTCAAGTCCAAGCTGCGCCAGTGGAACATGCGCATCACGGCCTACGCGGACCGGCTGATCGACGACCTGGAGCCGCTGGACTGGCCCGAGGCCATCAAGCTGCAGCAGCGCAACTGGATCGGCCGCTCCGAGGGCGCCCGGGTGGACTTCGCCGTCGGCGACGAGAAGATCACCGTCTTCACGACCCGCCAGGACACGCTGTTCGGCGCCACCTACATGGTGCTGGCGCCCGAGCACGAACTGGTCGAGACGGTCGTCCCGGCCGCCTGGCCCGAGGGCACCCACGACGTGTGGACCGGCGGGCACGCCACCCCGGGCGAGGCCGTGGCCGCGTACCGCAAGATGGCCGCCGCCAAGTCCGACGTCGAGCGGCAGGCCGACGCCAAGGAGAAGACCGGCGTCTTCACCGGCGCCTACGCCGTGAACCCGGTCAGCGGGGACCAGGTCCCGGTCTTCATCGCCGACTACGTGCTGATGGGCTACGGCACCGGCGCGATCATGGCCGTCCCGGCGCACGACAGCCGCGACTTCGCCTTCGCCCGCGCCTTCGAGCTGCCGATGCGCTGTGTCGTCCAGCCCTCCGACGGCCGCGGCACCGACCCGGCGGCGTGGGACGACGCCTTCGCCTCGTACGAGGCGAAGCTGGTCAACTCCGCCAACGACGAGTTCTCCCTGGACGGCCTGGGTGTCGTCGACGCCAAGGCGAGGATCACCGAGTGGCTGTCCGGGCACGGCATCGGTGAGGCCACCGTCAACTTCCGGCTGCGCGACTGGCTGTTCAGCCGACAGCGCTACTGGGGCGAGCCCTTCCCGATCGTCTACGACGAGGCCGGCGTGGCGCACTCGCTGCCCGAGTCGATGCTGCCGCTGGAGCTGCCGGAGGTCGACGACTACTCGCCGCGCACCTTCGACCCGGACGACGCGGACACCCGCCCGGAGACCCCGCTGTCCCGCAACGCGGACTGGGTGAACGTCGACCTGGACCTGGGTGACGGCAACGGGACCCGGCGCTACCGCCGCGAGACCAACACCATGCCCAACTGGGCCGGCTCGTGCTGGTACGAGCTGCGCTACCTGGACCCGAACAACAGCGAGCGGCTGGTCGACCCCGCGATCGAGCAGTACTGGATGGGCCCGCGCGAGGGCCAGCCGCACGGCGGCGTCGACCTGTACGTCGGCGGCGCCGAGCACGCCGTGCTGCACCTGCTGTACGCGCGCTTCTGGTCCAAGGTGCTGTTCGACCTGGGGCACATCTCGTCCTCCGAGCCGTTCCACAAGCTGTACAACCAGGGCATGATCCAGGCGTTCGTGTACCGCGACAGCCGCGGCTTCCCGGTGCCGGCCGCCGAGGTCGAGGAGCGCGACGGGGCCTACTTCCACCAGGGCGAGCCCGTCAGCCGCGTACTGGGCAAGATGGGCAAGTCCCTGAAGAACGCCGTCACCCCGGACGAGATCTGCGCCGAGTACGGCGCGGACACCCTGCGCCTGTACGAGATGGCGATGGGCCCGCTGGACGTCTCGCGCCCCTGGGACACCCGCGCGGTGGTCGGCCAGTACCGGCTGCTGCAGCGGCTGTGGCGCAATGTCGTCGACGAGGAGACCGGTGCGGTCACCGTGTCCGACGCCGAGCCCGACGAGGCGACGCTGCGCGCGCTGCACAAGGCGATCGACGGCGTCGGCCAGGACATGGCGGGCCTGCGCTTCAACACCGCCATCGCCAAGGTCACCGAGCTGAACAACTTCCTGACCAAGGCGGGCGGCGCCGTGCCGCGTGCCATCGCCGAGCCGCTGGTGCTGCTGGTCGCCCCGCTGGCCCCGCACATCGCCGAGGAGCTGTGGCGCAGGCTGGGCCACGACGACTCGCTGGTCCACGCAGCGTTCCCGGTCGCGGACCCGGCGCTGGTCCAGGACGAGGCCGTGATCTGCGTCGTTCAGATCAAGGGCAAGGTCAAGGCCCGTCTGGAGGTGCCGCCGACGATCTCGGACGCGGACCTGGAGGCGCTGGCGCTGGCCGACGCGGGCGTGGTCGCGGCGCTGGGCGGGGCCGCGGTGCGCAAGGTGATCGTGCGGGCGCCGAAGCTGGTCAACATCGTCACCGGCTGACGCTACGGAGTGCGCAGAACCCCTGGTATCCGGCGGTGCGCCGGGTACCAGGGGTTTCCCTTACGGGCGGATTGGGGGTTCGTACGGAGCCACCGATCCGCCCGGTGCGTTTACCGTTGACGGTGGGCCCACCCGGCTGCCCGCGCCCGTTCGACCGGAGGAGCACCCGTGGATATCGCCGTCGTTGTGCTGCTGCTGCTCTTCGCGTCGTTCGTGGCGGTGGGCGTCGTCGCCACCGTACGGACCGTGCGGGCGGTGAAGCGCGGCGTGGAGCGCGGCAGCGCGCAGGCCCGCCGGGTCGTCGAGGACACCGCGCTCAAGGCCCGCCGCTACACGCTGATGGGGGCGGCGGGGGAGCTGGCGCAACTCCGGCTGGACCTGCGGACCTCCATCGACAGCACCTACCGGGCGCTGGAGGCCGGCTCGGCCGAGGACGCCTCGCTCTCCGAGGCGTCCGCCCTGCTCGCCCGGCTCAACGATCACGCGCGGGTGCTGGACACCGAGCTGAAGGTGCTGGAGCGCGAGCCGGACAAGGCGCGGATCGCCGACCGGCTGCCGTCCCTGGCCGAGCGCACCGAGCGGATCACCCACTCCGCCGACGCGCTGCGCTGGGCCGCCCAGGACCGGGCCCGGCAGTTCGCCGACGACGATCTGACCGCGCTGGCGCAGCAGATCGACATCGAGGCCGGAGCGCTGCGCCACTGGGCGCCGAGCACGCTGCCGACCGGCGGCCCCACGGGCGGCCCCGCCGGCGATCCCAAGCACATCAGCCGATCTTGACCCGGGCCGCACAAGCACATCAGCCGATCTTGACCCGGGCCGCACAAGCACATCAGCCGATCTTGACCCGGGCCGCACTGTCGCCACGCCCGGGCCCCGGGTAACCTCCCGCACATGTCCCCGCATGTCGCTATCGTCACGGATTCCACGGCCTACCTCTCGCAGGAGGCACTGGCCCGGCACGGCATCACCGTCGTTCCGCTGACCGTGGTGATCGGCGACGAGGCGTTCGAAGAGGGCACGGAGATCTCCGCCCCGGCGGTTGCCAGAGCCCTGCAGCGCAGACGTCCGGTGACCACCTCGCGACCCGGCCCGGCGGAGTTCGCCGCGTGCTACCGGGCCGCGGCGGAGGCGGGGGCGGACCACATCGTCTCGCTGCATCTGTCCGCCGAGTTCTCCGGGACCCATGACGCGGCGCTGGTCGCCGCGCGCGACTCGCCCGTTCCGGTACGGGTCGTCGACACCGGAATGGTCGCGATGGCGCTCGGTTTCACGGTTCTGGCGGCGGCCGAGACCGCCGGTTCCGGGGGCACGGCCGACGAGGTCGTGGCCGCCGCCGAGAAGCGCGCGGCGGACACCTTGGCGTACTTCTACGTCGACACCCTGGACTATCTGCGGCGCGGTGGCCGGATCGGTGCCGCGCAGGCGCTGTTCGGGTCGGCGCTGGCGGTCAAGCCGATCCTGCAGCTGGTGGACGGCAGGATCGAGCTGCTGGAGAAGGTCCGTACGGCCTCCCGGGCGATCACGCGGCTGGAGGAGATCGTCGTCGAGCGGGCCGGCAGCCGGCGGGTGGCCGTCGCGGTCCACCACCTGGCCGCCGCCGACCGTGCGGCGGCGCTGGCCGAACGGCTGCGGGAGCGAGTGCCGGGGCTGGACGAGCTGGTGGTGAGCGAGGTGGGCGCGGTGATCGGCGCGCACGCGGGGCCGGGGCTGCTCGGAGCGGTGATTTCACCTCATTGAGTGAGCGAGTTGTCCACAACTCGTGGGTTATCCACAGGATTTGGCAGTGATCATCTTCATTCGGCGATTCCGCCTAGTTTCGTGGCATGGGAACCACAGCGCTCACCACGATCAGCCGCCGCCGCAGTCACCTCCAGGGCAATCGGGGCGTTCAACACCTCCAGGGGACGGTGGGGGAGCGCGCCGCCGCGCTCTTCGACCCACCGGACCCGCACCCGGACCCTCGCCCGGATCCGCCACCGTCACCGCCCGCTGGCTCCAGTCCTTCTACTGCTCCTTCTGCGGCTTCTTCGGCCGCGCCGTCGACCTTGGCGTCGGGGTCGGTGCCTGAGGGCATGGCGCGGTTCCGGGCGACTCCTGCCGAGCGGTTACGAGCCTTCCGCGGCTGGCTGTATGTGCGCTGCGGCCTGGAGTTCAGGACCGCCGCTGCCCTGCTGGTCGTCCTGGCCGTCGCCGTCGGCTTCGCTGTGCAGCACTTCTGGACCGGGCGCCCGCGGACGGTCTCCGCTCCGGCGCGCGTCGACGGACCGTCGCCCGGAGCGTCCCTGTTCCCGATGCGGGGGCCGAGCGCCGCGCCCGGCTCCGGGCCGGCCGGGTCCGTGCCGAACGTGCCGGCCGCCGTGGGGGCGGCGAAGACGGTCCTGACGGTGGACGTCGCGGGCAAGGCCCGCCGTCCCGGGCTGCTCAGGCTGCCCGCCGGGTCGCGGGTGGCCGATGCTCTCGCGGCGGCCGGCGGGGCGCTCCCGGGGACGGACACCAGCGCGCTGAACCTCGCCCGGGTGCTCGCCGACGGTGAGCAGGTCGTCGTCGGCGGGCCGCCCGCACCCGCCGCCCCCGGACCGGGAGGCGGTGCGCCGGCCGGTCCTGTGAGCCTCAACTCCGCGACCAGCGCCCAGTTGGAGACCCTGCCGGGCGTCGGACCGGTCCTGGCACGGCACATCCTCGACTACCGAGCCCAGCACGGCGGCTTCGCCTCCGTCGACCAGCTGCGCAATGTGACCGGCATCGGTGACCGGCGCTTCTCCGACCTCAAGCCCCTGGTCCAGCCGTGACCCGTCCCAGGGCGGGCCCCGACGCGGCGGCGGGGCGCCGGGCGGATACGGGCGCCGTGGCGCGCTCGGCCGTGCACGCGTCGGCGGTATCACCGCTCGGCGCGTCCAACCCGCACCAGGAGGGCCCTGCGGACCTGCGGCTCGTGCCGCCGGCCCTCGCCGCCTGGCTCGCGTCGGCGCTCGCGCTGGGGATGCCGGGAGAGATGGCGGCCTGGTGTGCGGTGGTCACCGCCGTACTGGGGGTGGCGCTGCTGGTGGCCCGGCGGGGGCGGCCCGCCGGGCTGGCGGTGGCCACCGCCACCGCGCTGCTGTGCGCTTCCGCGGCGACGGCCGTCGCCGCGCTGCATGCGGCGGACGGTCATCGCGGGCCGCTGCCGGCGCTGGCCGCCGAACATGCCCACGCTGTCGTCGAGTTGAGGATCACCGGCGATCCGCGGCCGACCCTCCCGCACGTCCGGGGCGCGGCCCGCGCCCCGGACGCCGTGATCGTCGCGGCGGAGGCCGTCCGTGTCACCGCGCACGGGGTGACCACGAAGGTCCGCACGCCGGTCCTGGTCATCGCCGAAGCGGGCGCACCGCGCAAGCCGGCACCGGGACAGCGGCCGGGGCCACGAACGGGACCGGGCTCGCGCCCGGCCGGGTCGGGTCCCGCGGAGGGCCGGGTGTCCGCGTCGTCCGCCGATCCGTGGCTCGGACTGCTGCCGTCCACCCGGGTCACCGTGGCGGCACGGATCGCACCGTCGGTCCTGCCCGGCGAGCGGAGCGCCGCCGTGCTGTCGGTGCGCGGGCCGCCGCACATCAGTGGCCCGCCCACCGCGACGCAGCGTTTCGCGGGGCGGCTCAGGGCGGGGCTGCGCGCGGCGACGGACGGGCTGCCGCCCGATGCGCGGGCGCTGCTCCCCGGGCTCGTCGACGGGGACACCGCACGGCTCACTCCGGAACTGCGCGAGGCGTTCCGGACCACGGATCTGACCCATCTGACGGCGGTCTCCGGTTCGAATCTGACCATCGTCCTGCTGCTGCTCATCGGGCCGCCCGGCCTCGCCATCCGCGCGGAGCGACGTGGGCTCGCCCCGCGGATCGGGATCCCGCTGCGCACGACCGCCGTGCTCGGCGGGCTGCTCACCGTCGGGTTCGTCATCGTCTGCCGTCCCGATCCGAGTGTGCTGCGGGCCGCCGCCTGCGGGCTGATCACGCTGCTGGCGATCGGCACCGGCCGCCGCCGCGCCCTGCTGCCGGCGCTGGCCGCGGCGGTGCTCCTCCTCGTCCTCTACGACCCCTGGCTCGCCCGCTCCCACGGATTCCTGCTCTCCGTGCTGGCCACCGGCGCGCTGCTGACGATCTCCCCGCGGTGGAGCGCGGCCCTGCGCCGCCGCGGGATGCCGCCGGGACCGGCCGAGGCGCTGGGCGCGGCGGGCGCCGCGCAGGCGGTCTGCGCCCCGGTGATCGTGGTGCTCGCCGGGCAGGTGAGCCTGGTCGCGATCCCGTGCAATCTGCTCGCGGAACTGGCGGTGGGGCCGGCCACGGTGCTCGGGTTCGGGGCGCTGGCCGCCGCGCCGTTCGCGATGCCGGCCGCCGAGTGGCTGGCCTGGCTGGCCGGGTGGCCCACCGGCTGGATCGCGGCCGTCGCCCGGCGGGGCGCGGCACTGCCCGGTGCCGGGATCGGCTGGCCCGGCGGATGGGGCGGGGGCCTGCTGCTCGCCGTGCTCACCGTGGCGGTGGTGACGACGGGCCGCCGGCTGCTGGCCCGCCCATGGCTGTGCGCGGCGGTCGCGCTCCTGCTGCTGCTCGCCGTGCTGCGGCCCGTACCGCTCCCGCGCGTCATCACGGGCTGGCCGCCGCCCGGCTGGCGGCTCGCCATGTGCGATGTGGGCCAGGGGGATGCCCTGGTGCTGTCCGGGACGGACGGCTCGGCCGTCGTCATCGACGCCGGGCCGGAGCCGGCCCTCGTCGACCGGTGTCTGCGGTCGCTCGGGGTGACCTCGATCGCGCTGCTGATCCTGACCCACTTCCACGCGGACCATGTGGACGGGCTCCCGGGAGTGCTGCGCGGTCGCAAGATCGGCGCGATCGAGACGACGACGCTGGACGAACCGCCCGAGCAGGCGGCCTTCGTCCGCAGACAGGCGGCCGCCGCGCGGATCCCGGTGGTCCGTGCGGCGGCGGGGGAGCGGCGCCGGCTGGGAGGGCTGGAGTGGCAGCTGCTCTGGCCGCCCGTGACCCCGGGCGAGCTGCCGGACAACGGTCCGAACGACGCCAGCGTCGTCCTGCTGGTCCGTACGGCGGGGCTGACGTTCCTGCTGCTCGGTGACCTGGAGCCGCCGGCCCAGCGGCAGTTGCTGGCGGCCGTCCCCGAGCTGCCCCGGGTGGATGTCCTGAAGGTCGCGCACCATGGCTCGGCCTACCAGGACCCGGTGCTGCTGGCCCGGCTCCGGCCGCGTCTGGCGCTGATCTCCTGCGGCGCGGACAACCCGTACGGCCACCCGGCGCCGCGTACGGTCTCGGCGCTGCGCGCGCAGGGCGCGAGGGTGCTGCGGACGGACACCGACGGATCGGTCGCGGTCGTGGGGGACCGTGCGGACGATCTCCGGGCCACCGTGGTGGGGAGTTCTATGTAAAGACTTCGTTGTAAAGATTTCTTTCTAAAGGTATCTTTACATCATGACCGAGCGGCAGATACACCTCAGCGACCCGCGCGCCCTGCGGGCCTACGCCCACCCGACGCGGATGAAGCTCACCGGTCTGCTCCGCCGGGAGGGCCCGTTCACCGCGACGCGGGCCGCCGAGCTGACGGGGGAGTCCGTCGCCAGCTGCTCCTACCATCTGCGGGTGCTCGCCAAGTTCGGACTCGTCGAGGAGGCCGAGGGCGGCCACGGCCGGCAGAAGCCGTGGCGGGCGACGGCGCGCTTCACGGACTGGCCCGGCTACTCGGACGACCCGGCGGTGGCGGACGCGGCGGACGCGCTCACCGTCGCCGTCGCCGAGGACTACTTCCGGAAGATGACCAAGGCGCTGGAGACCCGCCGTGAACTGTCGCGCGACTGGCAGGAAGCGGAGCAGTTCGGCGACACGTGGGTCTATCTGACCCCGGAGGAACTGACCGCGCTGGGCGCGAAGGTGGACGAACTGCTGGAGACGTTCGCCGACCGCGACACGGATCCCGCGCTCCGCCCCGACGGCGCGCAGCGCGTCTCCGTCCTGCGGATCGCCTTCCTGGACCGGGAAGCCGAGGCCCCCGCCGACAACCCGGCCCCCGGCAACGACCCCGACCCTGACACCGCCGAGGAGTAGTCATGAAGGTCGCCGAGCGCATGCCGGCTCTGCTGCGCGAACGCCCGTTCCGCCAGTACTGGACCGGCCAGACCGTCTCGCTCTTCGGCGACCAGGTGTCGTTCCTCGCGATACCGCTCGCGGCCGTCCTGGTGCTGCACGCGGACGCCGCCCAGATGGGCTGGCTCTCCGCCGCGGGTCTGCTGCCGGCCCTGCTGTTCTCGCTGCCCGCGGGCGCGTGGGCCGACCGGCGGAGCAGGAGGCGGCGCATCATGATCGCCGCCGACCTGGTCCGCGCGGCGCTGATGCTCTCGCTGCCCGCCGCCTATGCCCTCGACGTGCTGACCCTCACGCACCTGTATGTGATCGCCTTCGCCGTCGGCGCCTGCAGCGTCGCCTTCGACGTCTCCAACGCCACGCTCTTCGTCTCTCTCGTGCGGCCCGGCCAGTACGTGGACGGCAACGCGCTCGTCAACGGCAGCCGGGCCTTCTCCTTCGTGGCGGGGCCGAGTGTGGGCGGTCTGCTGGTGCAGATACTCGCCGCACCGCTCACGCTGCTCGTCGACGCCGTCTCCTACCTCGTCTCGGCCGGCTACCTGGCACGCATCTCCCCGGTGGAACCACCGGTCGCCCCGGCGGAGAAGGGGCACTTCACGGCCGGGCTGCGGTTCATGGCGGGCTCCCGCATCCTGCGCCCGCTGCTGGCCGCCGCGGCGACCGTGAACTTCTTCAACTTCGTCTTCCACACCATCGTCGTGCTCTACGCGGTCGGTGAACTCGGCCTGAACGCGGGCGTGCTGGGGCTGGTGATCGGCGCCGGGGCGGTCGGCGGACTCATCGGCGCCGCCCTCAGCGGCCGGATCGTCCGGCGGATCGGGATCGGCCCGGCGGTCGTCCTCGGCTTCGCGGTCTTCCCCACCCCGCTGATCCTGGTGCCGCTGGCCGGCGGACCCACCCCGCTGGTCCTCGCCCTGCTCTTCCTCGCCGAATTCGTCTCCGGATTCGGGGTGATGGTGCTGGACATAGCCAGCGGCTCCCTGCAGAGCGCTGTCATCCCCGACCGGCTGCGGGCCCGGGTGACCGGGGCCTACCGCATGGTCAACCACGGCGTCCGCCCGCTCGGCGCCCTGGCGGGCGGCGTGCTCGGCACGGCACTCGGACTGCGGCCCACGCTGTGGATCGCCACCGTCGGCGGAGTGCTGTGCGTCCTGTGGCTGCTGCCCTCGCCGGTACCCCGGATACGCGAACTCCCGGACCAGGAGGAGATCCCGGCCCGGGAGGCCACAACGATGGAGCCGGCGTGACGCGGCGCCCGCAGCGCCGCCGCACAACCGCGGTGTTCTCAGCCGGCCGTGGCGTGCACGGGCTCGTCCTCCAGGCCCAGCTGCTCCTCCGGCACCGTGATCACCCAGCGGGTGTCCTGGCGGGGCCGCAGATAGAGCAGCCAGTACAGGCAGGCGACGGCCACGATGCCGCCGGTGATCGCGAGGTCCTTGATCTCCTGCACGTACAGGACGTAGGCCATCACCAGGATCAGGACCGCCGGGACCACGGGCCACAGCGGCATCCGCCACGCGGGCCGCGACTTGTGGCTGCCGCGCCGTGAGGCGAGGGCGCCGACCGCGACCAGCAGATACATCCCGGCGACCGCGACCCCGGTGACATTGGTGAGCGTGTCCAGCGGGGCGAAACAGAGCGCCGCACCCGGCACGCCGACCGCGAGGGTGGCCACCCACGGGGAGCCGAAGCGGCTGTTCAGCGTGGAGAACGCCTTGTTGACCGGCCGCGGCCAGGCGCGGTCGCGGGCCGAGGCGTAGAGCACCCGGGAGTTCTGGATGACCATGACGATGCCCGCGTTGATGATCGCCAGCGCGATGCACAGGCTGACGAACGTCCCCACGGCGGAGTTGCTCCAGGCCTTCACCATCGCCGAGAGGTTGCCCTCGGTCAGGGTCTGCATGTCGGGCGCGCCGAGCGTGATCGCGATGGTGGGGACGATGACGACCACGGCGCCGATGCCCAGTGTCCACAGCACGGTCCGCGAGACGTTCCGGCGCGGGTTCTCCATCTCCTCCGACAGGTACACCGCCGTGCTGAAGCCCTGCAGCACGAAGAGCGCGACGGCCAGCCCCGCGACGATCGCGCCGCCGGTGAGGGCGGCGGTGGCCGGGCTGCCCGGCGCGCCGCCGGTCGCCTCGACGACCGGGTGGATGAGCGTGGACGCCGAACGGGAGGAGTGCGAGAAGCCGAGGACGGCGACCACTCCGGCCGCGATGACCTCCAGGACCAGGAAGATGCCGGTGATCCAGGCGTTCGCCCGCAGATCGAGCAGGCCCATGACGGTGGCGAGCAGCATGACGCCCGCGCCCGCCCACTGGGCGTTGATGTGCATGATCGGTTCGAGGTACTCGCCGGTGCCGAGCGCGATGATCGGCGGCACGATCATGACCACGATCAGCGACAGGATGAAGACGATCCAGCCCGCCAGCCGGCCGATCAGCGTCCCGACCATGGCGTACTCGCCGCCCGCGCTCGGGATGAGGGTGCCGAGCTCGGAGTAGCAGAAGGCCACCGCGATGCACAGGACGGCCGCGATCACGATGGTCAGCGCCGTCCCGGTGCCGAGATCCCCGAAGAGGCCCGGCACGATGACGAAGAGCGACGAGGCGGGCGTCAGGCAGGACAGCGTCAGCAGCGTGCCGCCGACCACGCCGATGGACCGGGTGAGGGCCTTCGGCGGGGTGACGGGCGGCGCGATGGGGGAGTGCGGAGGACGCAGCGTGTCAGTCATGCGGGGTCCGATCGGATGGTGCTGAGGGGGGCTTACCGCCTCCGGTCCAGGGAAAATCGAAGCGGAACGGCCGCTTCATCCCCGGCATCAAACCCCGGCCGCCAAGAACGCGTCAAGAGATTCAGAACAACGAAATCCGTCGTCAATATTGCCGTTCCATGGTGTATGCGAAGCAATGGATCACCCGAGCTGTCGACCTCGATAGATTCCCGTCAGAGAAGCCACTGGCCATCACGCATCAGGTCCCGGTCCTTCAACTCGGCCACGGTGCCCCACGCCTGGACGGTGTGCGGCTGGACCCGGAACCACAGATAGGACGGTCCGTCGCCGCGCGGATCCCAGTCGCCCTTCGCGGCGAAGGCATCACCGATCTCGACGGGCAGCTCCGCGGCGGTCAGGGTGCCGGCCGTGGCATCGATCTGGACGACGTCACGGGTGTGCCCCAGGCAGACCCGCACCAGCCCGCTCTCCCGCAGATTGCGGCCGGTGGGATTCGTACCGCGGGTGGACAGCCACAGCGCCTCGCCGTCCCACAGGAAGAACAGCGGCACCAGGCACGGCGCCCCCTGGGCGTCGGCGGTGGCCACCCATACGTCCGCGTCGTGTTCGAGCCGGTGCAGCGCCTCGTCCTTGCGCTGCTTCAAGCTCCGGGGCCCGTCCGGAACGGGCGAAGGGGGCGAAGCGGGAGAGACGGCAGCGGAAGAAGGGGCGGAAGGCGTGAGCGGTGCGGAAGGTGTCGTCATGCCCCGTGACGCTACCGAGCACCGACGGACGCCACCAGAGCCCGCGGCACTAGATCTCCGGACCTAGGCCGCCCGGCGACCCGCTACTCGCGGGGCTGTTCCCGCCAGCCGTCGAACTCCTCCGCCAGGGCGTGCAGGGCGGCGCCTTCGAGGCGGCCCTCCTCGTCCTCCACCACGACCAGCCACTGGGCGTCCTCGGCGTCGTCCTCGCCGGCCAGGGCGTCACGGACGAGCTGCGGCTCGAAGGGGAGGCCGAACCGCTCCATGGCCGCCTCTGCGGCCTCCTCGGCGGCATCGCGGTCGGGCAGCACCAGGACATGTCGTACGTCGCTCACCGGACCATTCTCCGCCATGGCCGCCGCTGTCAGTCCCCCGTGGGATGCTGGTCCGCGATGGCCAGGAAGAGTTCCCCAGACGATCTGCTCGCTCCGCTCACGCTCGCCGTGGGCCAGGAGGACCTGCTGCTCGACCGCGCCGTGCGGGAGGTGATCGTGGCGGCGCGCGCCGCCGACGCCGACACCGATGTGCGCGACCTCGCCCCCGGAGTGCTGCAGCCCGGCACCCTCGCCGAGCTGACCAGCCCCTCGCTCTTCGCCGAGCGCAAGGTCGTCATCGTGCGCGACGCGCACGACCTCGGTGCGGACACGATCAAGGACGTGAAGGCGTACCTGGACTCGCCCGCCGAGGAGATCACCCTGGTGCTGCTGCACGCCGGCGGGGCCAAGGGCAAAGCTCTGCTGGACGCGGCCCGCAAGGCGGGGGCCCGCGAGGTCGCCTGCCCGAAGATGACCAAGCCGGCCGACCGGCTGGCGTTCGTGCGGAGCGAGTTCCGCGCCCTGGGCCGCTCCGCGACCCCCGAGGCCACCCAGACGCTGGTCGACGCCATCGGCAGCGACCTGCGCGAGCTGGCCAGCGCCGCCGCCCAGCTCGTCGCCGACGTCGAGGGCACGATCGACGAGGCCGTCGTCGCCCGCTACTACACCGGCCGCGCCGAGGCCACCGGCTTCGAGGTCGCCGACTTCGCCGTCACCGGCCGGACCGCGGAGGCGCTGGAGCGGCTGCGCTGGGCCCTCTCGGTGGGCCAGCCGCTGCCCGGCATCACCTTCGCCCTCGCCTCGGGCGTGCGCGCCATCGGCAAGCTCGCCTCCGCCCCGCGCGGCGCCAACCCCGGCCAGCTCGCCCGTGACCTGGGCATGCCCCCGTGGAAGATCGACCGGGTGCGCCAGCAGATGCGCGGCTGGACCGGCGACGGGGTCTCCGCCGCGCTGCGCGCCGTCGCCGAGGCGGACGCCGCGGTCAAGGGCGGCAGCGCGGACCCCGCATACGCCCTGGAGAAAGCCGTCGTGGCGGTGGCCCGCGCCGCCCGCGACCGCTCGTAGAAGCCTGGCGGCTCCTGGAGTCGCGGGCGGCCCAGCAGGCCTCCGGCCGGGCCGCCCGGCTCAGGTCCTCAGCCCCGGCTCAGTTCTTCGGCCCCGTTCAGTTCTTCAGCTTGGCCAGCGTCGCGGTGGTGGAGCTCTTCACCCAGCCGGTGACCTCGCTCACCGACGGCGGGGTCTTGTCCTTGTCGAGCGAGGACAGATACATGCTCCAGGCCATCTGGTACGTCATCCAGCCGTCCCGCACGGCCAGCGTCACCGAGCGCGACCCGGACGAGCCGCTGATCGTGTCCTCGGTGATCAGATAGGCCGCGTCGCCGAAGCCGGTGACCTTCTCGGCCTTGTAGTCGCCCTTGCGCTGCGTGTAGCTCTCCCACCGCGCCACGAACTCGGCCGACGGATCGGTCGTCTTGTGCAACTGCACCGTGGTGGACAGATAGGCGTCCGCGTAGGTCGACCCCGAAGCCTTGAGGTCCATGTCGCAGTACATGTCGTCCAGCGCGTCGTGCTTGAGCGTGTACGTCACCGGGGAGCTGTCGCTCTCCGGGTACTTGCCCTTGAAGGCCGAGATCTCGGCGGCCGAGCAGACATCGGACTGGACCTTGTACCCCTTGAGGTCGGCGGTCGCGGTGTCCTTGTCCTTCCCGCCGAGCAGAAGCACTCCGCCGCCCCAGAAGGCGGACGCGACCAGCGCGCCGACGGCCGCCCACAGCACGGCCTTCCCGGCGCCCGAGCCACCGCCCGGCGGCGGTGGCGGCAGCTGCGGTATCGGCGCACCCTGCGGTCCGTAGTACGACCCGGGCTGGCCCGGCTGCGGCGGTACCTGCTGCGGCATGGGCTGCGCGTACGGGTTCTGCTGGGCCGGAACCGGCGGCCCGAACCCCGGCGAGGGCTGCGCGGCGGACTGGGGACCCGGATACGGGTAGGCGCTCGGCTGATCAGGCGGCGTCGACATGCCGTGAGGATATGGCAACGCCGAAGGCCCCGCTGCCGTCCCGTGAGGATGGCTGCGGGGCCTTCGGATGATGCTGTGTGCGCCGCACCCGCGTGGCGAACGGCCGAGCGCGGCGCGATGTCTTTCGGTTGCCGGTCCGGGCGGTAGAGGGGCCGCTGGTTCCGTTTCCGGCGAGATGGGGCCAGGGGCCCCGGTCAAACGGTCAGGCCTTGATCGAGGCGACCTTGTGAGCCAGCGCGGACTTCTTGTTCGCGGCCTGGTTCTTGTGGATGACGCCCTTGCTGACGGCCTTGTCGAGCTTCTGTGCGGCCTCGCGGTTGGCGATGGTGGCCTTCTCGAGGTCACCGGTCGCCGCGGCCTCGCGGGCCTTGCGGATCGCGGTCTTGAGGGAGGACTTGACCGCCTTGTTGCGCAGGCGCGCCTTCTCGTTGGTCTTGTTCCGCTTGATCTGGGACTTGATGTTCGCCACGAAGGAGCCTTCTCAGGTTCGGGTACTTTTCATTGAGCGCCTCGGGTCACAGGGCACGAGGCACAGTGCTCCAGGCTACCAGCCGCCCGCACGACCTCCCAAACCGGTCCCAGGCCTCCAGTCATGGGACGATGGGGGTCAACGTATCGATCCGCCTACAGACGTCAGACGTCAAGCGTCGAGAAACAGGACCCTGCGTGCCCGCGACCCCGATCAATGTTCCGCAGCCGAGCCGTACCGACCCGGCGCTGATCCGTAACTTCTGCATCATCGCGCACATCGACCATGGCAAGTCGACGCTCGCCGACCGGATGCTCCAGCTGACCGGCGTGGTCGATCCGCGGCAGATGCGTGCCCAGTATCTCGACCGCATGGACATCGAGCGTGAGCGTGGCATCACGATCAAGTCCCAGGCGGTCCGGCTGCCCTGGGCGCCCACGGACGGCGACGCCACGGCCCCGACCCACATCCTGAACATGATCGACACCCCGGGCCACGTGGACTTCACGTACGAGGTCTCGCGGTCGCTCGCCGCCTGCGAGGGCACCGTCCTCCTGGTCGACGCGGCGCAGGGGATCGAGGCCCAGACCCTCGCCAACCTGTACCTGGCGTTGGAGAACGACCTCGCGATCATCCCGGTGCTCAACAAGATCGACCTGCCGGCCGCCCAGCCGGAGAAGTTCGCCGAGGAGCTGGCGCACATCATCGGCTGCGAGCCGTCCGATGTGCTCAAGGTCTCCGCGAAGACCGGCGTCGGCGTGGGCGACCTGCTCAACGAGGTCGTGAAGAAGGTGCCGGCCCCGGTCGGCGCCAACATCGCCGAGGCCCCGGCCCGCGCGATGATCTTCGACTCGGTCTACGACTCCTACCGTGGCGTGGTCACGTACGTGCGGGTCGTGGACGGTGAGCTCAAGAAGCGCGAGCGCATCCAGATGATGTCGACCGGCGCGACCCACGAGCTGCTGGAGATCGGCATCTCCGGTCCGGAGATGACGCCCTCCGACGGTCTCGGGGTCGGCGAGGTCGGCTACATCATCACCGGTGTGAAGGACGTCCGGCAGTCCAGGGTCGGTGACACGATCACGTCGCAGTCCAAGGGCGCCACCGTGGCCCTGGGCGGCTACAAGGACCCCAAGCCGATGGTGTTCTCCGGCCTGTACCCGCTCGACGGCTCGGACTACCCGGAGCTGCGGGAGGCGCTGGACAAGCTCCAGCTCAACGACGCCGCGCTGGTCTACGAGCCGGAGACGTCCGCCGCGCTCGGCTTCGGCTTCCGCGTCGGCTTCCTCGGCCTGCTGCACCTGGACGTGGTCCGTGAGCGGCTGGAGCGCGAGTTCGGCCTCGAACTGATCGCCACCGCGCCCAACGTGGTCTACCGCGTGGTGATGGAGGACCGCTCCGAGCACATCGTCACCAACCCGAGCGAGTTCCCCGAGGGCAAGATCACCTCGGTGTACGAGCCGATGGTGAAGTCGACGATCCTCGCGCCCAACGAGTTCGTCGGCGCGATCATGGAGCTGTGCCAGTCGCGTCGCGGCTCGTTGCTCGGGATGGACTACCTGTCGGCGGACCGCGTCGAGCTGCGCTACGACCTGCCGATGGCCGAGATCGTCTTCGACTTCTTCGACAACCTGAAGTCGAAGACCCGCGGCTACGCGTCGCTGGACTACGAGCCCAAGGGCGAGCAGACCGCCGACCTCGTCAAGGTCGACATCCTGCTGCACCACGACAAGGTGGACGCGTTCTCCGCCATCCTGCACAAGGACAAGGCGTACGCGTACGGCGTCCGGATGGTCGACAAGCTGCGCAAGCTCATCCCGCGGCAGAACTTCGAGATCCCGATCCAGGCCGCGGTCGGCAGCCGCGTCATCGCCCGTGAGACGGTGCGCGCGATCCGCAAGGACGTGCTCGCCAAGTGCTACGGCGGCGACATCTCCCGTAAGCGCAAGCTGCTGGAGAAGCAGAAGGAAGGCAAGAAGCGGATGAAGATGGTCGGCAGCGTGGAGGTCCCGCAGGAGGCCTTCATCGCGGTGCTGTCCACGGACTCCGACGGCGGCGGCAGCGAGAGCAAGGGCAAGAAGTAGTTCTTCGCGTCACACTCCGCGCCCAGGGCGCCCCACCGGAAACGGAGGGGCGCCCTCCGTACATCCGGCCCGGTTCGCGGGCGCAACCCCCACCTGCGACGCGTCCGAAGCATGTACCTGGCACCTACTCGATTGGTTACGGTTGCAACGAGCGGCCCTGAGCCCCTTACGCGCCGGGCGATGGGCCTCTACTCTGATCGCGACGCAGAGGTTACTGGTGAGTTAACAGAGCAGGCGCGGGCCCGGAGGATGTCGTGACAGAGACACAGACGCTGATCGAGACCCGACCGCCATCCGTGGCGACACTCTTCCTCGAACGGGTGGAGTCGACTCCCGACGCGGAGGCATACCGCTACCCCGTGATCGACGCGGCCGGGGGCCCGGACAGCTGGCGTTCGCTGACCTGGGGCCAGGCCTCGGGACGGGTGTTCGCCATCGCGGCCGGTCTGATGGACCTCGGGATCAGTTCCGAGGAGCGGGTGGCCATCGCCTCCGCGACACGGGTCGAGTGGATCCTCGCCGACCTGGGAGTGCTGTGCGCGGGTGCGGCCACCACGACGATCTACCCCAGCACCAACGCCGACGAGACGGCCTTCATCCTCGCGGACTCCGGCAGCCGGGTGCTGATCGCGGAGGACGCCGTACAGGTCGGCAAGGCCCGCGAGCGGCGCGCCGAGCTTCCGGAGCTGGCCCATGTGGTCGTGATCGACGCCACCGGTGTCGAGGACGCCGACGGCTCCGGTGACGGCTGGGTGCTCTCGCTCGACGAGCTGGAGCGGCGCGGCGCGGCGTTCCTGGAGAAGCACCCCGAGGCGGTCAAGGACGCCGTCGGCGCGATCACCCGCGACCAGCTCGCGACGCTGATCTACACCTCCGGCACCACCGGCCGCCCCAAGGGCGTGCGGCTGCCGCACGACTGCTGGGCCTACATGGCCCGCGCGATCCAGTCGGTCGGCCTGCTCGACGAGAACGACGTCCAGTACCTGTGGCTGCCGCTGGCGCACGTCTTCGGCAAGGTGCTCACCGCCGGCCACATCACCATCGGCCACGTCACCGCCGTGGACGGCCGGGTCGACAAGATCATCACCAATCTGCCGCTGATCCAGCCGACCTACATGGCGGCAGTGCCCAGGATCTTCGAGAAGGTCTACAACGGTGTGGCGGCCAAGGCCCGCGCGGGCGGCGGCGCCAAGTACAAGATCTTCAAGTGGGCGTCGGAAGTGGCCCGCGAGTACGCCAAGGTCACCCAGAACAACCTGCGCCTCACCGGCAAGGCCAGCGCCCCCTTCGGGCTCTCCGCGAAGCACGCCGTGGCCGACAAGCTCGTCTACGCCAAGATCCGCGAGGCGTTCGGCGGCAAGCTGCGCGCCTGCGTCTCCGGCTCCGCCGCGCTGTCGCCCGAGATCGGCTACTTCTTCTCCGGCGTCGGCATCCACATCCTGGAGGGCTACGGGCTCACCGAGTCCAGCGCCGCCAGCTTCGTCAACCCCGGCGAGTCGTACCGCACCGGCACCGTCGGCAAGCCGCTGCCCGGCCTCGAGGTCCGGATCGCGGAGGACGGCGAGATCATGCTGCGCGGCCCCGGCATCATGCAGGGCTACCACGGGCTGCCGGAGAAGACCGCCGAGGTCCTGGAGCCCGACGGCTGGTTCCACACCGGTGACATCGGGGAGCTGTCCGCCGACGGCTTCCTGACGATCACCGACCGCAAGAAGGACATCATCAAGAACTCGAACGGCAAGTACATCGCGCCCGCCGCGGTGGAAGGCCAGTTCAAGGCGGTCTGTCCGTTCGTCAGCAACGTCCTGGTGATCGGCGCGGACCGCAACTTCTGCACCGCGCTGCTCGCCCTGGACGAGCCGACGATCCTCGGCTGGGCCACCGAGAACGGGCTCGAAGGCCGGAGCTACGCCGAGGTCGTCGCCTCCCCGCAGGCCCGCGAGCTGATCGAGGGCTATGTGGCGCGGGTCAACGAGGACCTGCAGCGCTGGCAGCAGATCAAGCAGTTCCGGCTGCTGCCCCGCGACCTCGACGTCGAGCACGGCGACCTGACCCCGAGCCTCAAGCTCAAGCGGCCGGTCGTCGAGCGCGAGTTCCAGTCGCTGATCGACGACATGTACGCGGGATCGCGCGAGGCGTAGCAGGAGCGATGGCGCTCGTCCCCGAGTGAGTGGGACGAGCGCCGCCGCCGGGGGCGGACAATGGGGTCATGCCTTCCGTACTGCCTGATGGTGAGCCGATGCCCGAGGACGGGGCGCTGCCCGCGAGCGCGCTCGCAGGGGCGGGCGCCCGGCCGCTGGGGTTCTATCTGCACGTCCCGTACTGCGCCACCCGCTGCGGCTACTGCGATTTCAACACCTACACCGCGAGCGAGCTGCGCGGCTCCGGCGGGGTGCTCGCCTCGCGCGAGAACTACGCGGACTACCTGATCGACGAGGTCCGGCTCGCCCGCAAGGTGCTCGGCGACGACCCGCGCCAGGTCGAGACCGTCTTCGTCGGCGGCGGCACCCCGACGCTGCTGCCGGCCGCCGACCTGGTCCGGATGCTGGCCGCGATCCGCGCCGAGTTCGGCTTCGCGCCGGGCGCGGAGATCTCCACGGAGGCCAACCCCGAGTCCGTCGACCCGGCCTATCTGGCGGAGCTGCGGGCGGGCGGCTTCAACCGGATCTCGTTCGGTATGCAGAGCGCCAAGCAGCACGTCCTGAAGATCCTGGACCGCAAACACACCCCGGGCCGGCCGGAGGCCTGCGTCGCGGAGGCGCGCGCCGCCGGCTTCGAGCACGTCAACCTGGACCTGATCTACGGCACACCGGGCGAGTCGGACGACGACTGGCGGGCCTCGCTGGACGCGGCGATCGGCGCCGGACCCGACCACGTCTCCGCCTACGCCCTGATCGTCGAGGAGGGCACCCAGCTGGCGCGGCGGATCCGCCGCGGCGAGGTGCCGATGACCGACGACGACGTGCACGCCGACCGGTACCTGACCGCCGTCGCGCGGCTCGCCGCGGCCGGATTCCACGGGTACGAGGTGTCGCACTGGGCGACCACCGAAGCGGGCCGCTGCCGGCACAACGAGCTGTACTGGACCGGCGCCGACTGGTGGGGCGCGGGCCCCGGCGCGCACAGCCACGTCGGTGGCGTGCGGTGGTGGAACGTCAAGCATCCGGGCGCGTACGCGCAGGCGCTGGCCGAGGGGCGCAGCCCTGGCGCGGGACGGGAAGTGCTCGCGGACGAGGACCGGCGCGTCGAGCGGATCCTGCTGGAGTTGCGGCTTGCGGCGGGGTGCCCGCTGGGGTTGCTGGCGCCGGCGGGGGCGGCGGCCGCCGCGAAGGCGGTAACGGACGGTCTCCTGGAGGCCGGTCCTTACGCCGACGGGCGGGCCGTTCTGACGCTGCGGGGGCGGCTGCTCGCCGACGCGGTGGTGCGGGACCTGGTCGACTGAGCGGGTGGGGGTGGGCGTGGGGGCCCTGCGGGGCTGTTCCCCGACCCCGCCCCTTCCCGAAACCGGGGGCAAGCCCCCGGGCCCCCTTGTCCTCAAACGCCGGACGGGCTGGACGGGGCCGTGGCGCACGGGCTGGATGGGGTGCCGCGTGGGCAGGCCGGCTCAGGGGGCGGTGACGAAGTCGATCAGTTCTTCCACGCGGCCCAGTAGTGCCGGTTCCACGTCCTTGTACGTGTGGACCGACGCCAGGATCCGCTGCCAGGCCTCGCCCGTGGTCTCACGCCAGCCCAGTGCCTCGCAGACGCCGGTCTTCCAGTCCTGGCCGCGTGGTACCGAGGGCCAGGCGGGGATGCCGACGGAGGACGGCTTCACGGCCTCCCAGACATCGATGTAGGGGTGGCCGACGACGAGTACGTCGTCGATGCCGGAGACCTGGCTCGCGAGCCGGGACTCCTTGGAGCCGGGCACCAGGTGGTCGACGAGGACGCCGAGGCGTGCGTCCGGGCCGGGGGAGAACGCGGCGACGATCGCCGGCAGGTCGTCGATGCCCTCCAGGTACTCGACGACGATGCCCTCGACGCGCAGGTCGTGGCCCCAGACCCGCTCGACCAGCTCCGCGTCGTGCCGGCCCTCCACGTAGATCCGCCCGGCCCGTGCCACCCGCGCGCGGGCGCCCTGCACCGCGATCGAGCCCGACGCGGACAGCAGCGGGCCGCGCTGCGCCCCGGGGCCGCCGGTGCGGGGGCGGACGAGGGTGACGGGTTTGCCGTCGAGCAGGAAGCCGCGCGGCTCCATCGGGAAGACCCGGTGCTTGCCGAAGCGGTCCTCCAGCGTCAAGGTCAGGCCCTCCGCCGTCTTCTCGCAGCGGATCACCGCCCCGCAGAATCCCGTCGAGACCTCCTCCACCACCAGATCCGGCTCCGCCGCCACCTCGGGCGCGGGCACGCTCTTCTTCCAGGGAGGGGTGAGGTCGGGACCGTACTCTCTGCTGCGCATGGGGGCCATTCTGCTCAGGTGCTGGCGCGGACGTGGGCTTGCTGGGGGTACGGGGGTTATCACCCGGGAGATCGCAGCCAGGGAGGGGTGAGGTCGGGACCGTATTCTCTGCTGCGCATGGGCGGATCGTATCGAGGACAGCGTCCTGGGCGGGGACTACGACGCGGTGAACCGGGCCGTCAGGGCGTCGCGTTGGGCGCGGACGAAGCGGGCGTCCACGGCGGCGCCGTGGCCGGGGACGTACACGGCGGTCCCGCCGCCCACCGCCAGCAGCCGGTCGAGGGTGGCGGGCCAGGCGGCCGGGACGGCGTCGGGGCCCGCCTGTGGTTCGCCGGACTCCTCGACGAGGTCGCCGCAGAACACGACGGCGGGCGTTCCGGGCACGTACACGGCCAGGTCGTGGGTGGTGTGGCCGGTGCCGGGGTGGAAGAGCCGGGCGGTGCGGCCGCCGCCGAGGTCGAGTTCGTAGCCGTCGTCGACGAGCCGGTCGGGGCGCACCAGGACGTCCGCCGCCTCGGCTGCCGCCGAGGGGTCGACGCCGTGCGTGACCGCGTCCTCGCGGAGCGCGTCGCGCCCGCGTTCCAGCCGGCCGTCGAGTGCCCGGTGCCCGTACACCCGCACTCCGGAGAAGGCGGCGGTGCCGAAGACATGGTCGAAGTGGCCGTGGGTAAGAGCGATGTGCGTCACAGGGCGGCCGGTCAGTTCCCGCACCTGCAGCCGTAGTCGAGCGCCTTCGGCGAGGGTGGAGCCGGTGTCGATGAGCAGCACGCCCTCGTCACCGACGACCAGGCCGATCGTGACGTCGAGGAAGGGAAGACGGCGGCGGGCGACGCCGGGAGCCAGGTGCTCCCAGCCGTCGGCGCCGGACTCTGCGGTATCCACCCTGTGACGCTATCGCCGGGGGACCCTCCCCGCGCGCTACCGTTGCGACCCTTGCCGGGGCCTTGCTACTCCGCCGTACACTGACTGCGGGTGATGCTGGCACTCGTATCGGATGAGTGCCAGGCCACGGCAGTGCTGGTGCGGGATCTACGGCTGGAGGTGTGCGCGATGCTCAGCGAACGCAGACTCGAAGTACTGCGCGCCATCGTCCAGGACTATGTGGGCACGGAGGAGCCGGTCGGCTCCAAGGCGCTCACCGAGCGCCATGGCCTGGGCGTCTCGCCGGCCACGGTGCGCAATGACATGGCGGCGCTGGAGGACGAGGGCTACATCCACCAGCCCCACACCAGCGCGGGCCGGATCCCGACGGACAAGGGCTACCGGTTGTTCGTCGACAAGCTGGCCGGGGTGAAGCCGCTCACGTCCGCCGAGCGGCGCGCGATCCAGAACTTCCTGGACGGCGCGGTGGACCTCGACGACGTGGTGGGCCGCACCGTACGGCTGCTCGCGCAGCTCACCCGGCAGGTCGCCGTCGTCCAGTACCCGTCGCTCACCCGCTCCTCGGTGCGGCACGTCGAGCTCCTGGCGCTGGCCCCGGCCCGGATCATGCTGGTCCTCATCACCGACACCGGACGCGTCGAGCAGCGGCTCATCGACTGCCCGGCGCCGATGAGCGACACGCTGCTCGCCGATGTGCGGGCCCGGCTGAACGCCCGGGTGGTGGGCCGCCGGTTCGCGGACGTCCCGCCGCTGGTGGCGGATCTGCCGGACGGCTTCGAGTACGACGACCGGCCGTCGGTGTCGATCCTGCTGGCGACGCTGCTGGAGACGCTCGTCGAGGAGACCGAGGAGCGCATCATGCTCGGCGGCGCGGCGAACCTGACGCGCTTCAACCACGACTTCCCGCTGACGATCCGGCCGGTGATGGAAGCCCTTGAGGAGCAGATGGTGCTCCTCAAGCTCCTCGGTGAGGCCAACGACTCGGGCATGACCGTGCGGATCGGGCATGAGAATTTTCACGAGGGCTTGAATTCCACATCCGTTGTGGCGGTCGGCTACGGTTCGGGCGACGAGGCAGTCGCCAAACTCGGTGTGGTCGGACCGACCCGCATGGACTACCCCGGAACGATGGGAGCGGTACGCGCAGTGGCACGTTACGTCGGACAGATCCTGGCGGAGTCGTAGGTGGCCACGGACTATTACGCGGTCCTTGGCGTGCGCCGTGACGCCGGACAGGACGAGATCAAGAAGGCCTTCCGCCGCCTCGCGCGCGAGTTGCATCCGGATGTGAATCCGGATCCGAAGACCCAGGAGCGCTTCAAGGAGATCAACGCCGCGTACGAGGTGCTCTCGGACCCGGCGAAGAAGCAGGTCTACGACCTGGGCGGCGACCCTCTGTCGTCCTCCGGCGGCGGTGGCGCGGGCGGCTTCGGAGCCGGTTTCGGCAACTTCAGCGACATCATGGACGCCTTCTTCGGGCAGTCCCAGCAGCGCGGTCCGCGGTCGCGGACCCGGCGCGGCCAGGACGCCATGATCCGGCTGGAGATCGAGCTGGACGAGGCGGCCTTCGGCACCACCAAGGACCTCCAGGTCGACACGGCGGTGACGTGCGGCACCTGCTCCGGCGAGGGCGCTGCGCCCGGCACGGCGGCGCAGACCTGCGACATGTGCCGCGGCCGCGGTGAGGTCTCGCAGGTCACCCGGTCCTTCCTGGGCCAGGTCATGACCTCGCGGCCGTGCCCGCAGTGCCAGGGCTTCGGCACCGTGGTGCCGACCCCGTGCCCGGAGTGCGCGGGCGACGGCCGGGTCAGGTCCCGCCGTACGCTCACCGTCAAGATCCCGGCGGGCGTCGACAACGGCACCCGCATCCAGCTGGCGGGCGAGGGCGAGGTCGGCCCCGGCGGCGGCCCCGCCGGCGACCTGTACGTGGAGATCCGGGAGCTTCCGCACCCGACCTTCCAGCGGCGCGGCGACGATCTGCACTGCACGGTCACCATCCCGATGACGGCGGCGTCCCTGGGCACGAAGTGCCCGCTGGAGACGCTCGACGGCATGGAGGAGATCGACGTCCGGCCCGGTACCCAGTCCGGCCAGTCGATCCCGCTGCACCAGCGCGGGGTGACCCATCTGCGGGGCGGCGGCCGGGGTGACCTGATCGTGCACGTCGAGGTCATCACGCCCAACAAGCTCGACGCCGCGCAGGAGGACCTGCTGCGGCAACTGGCCAAGTTGCGTGGCGAGGAGCGGCCGACCGGTCACTTCCAGCCCGGCCAGCAGGGGCTGTTCTCCCGGTTGAAGGACGCTTTCAACGGCCGCTGAGACCGCCGCCGGCGTCCAGCGGGGCGCCGGCTCCTCCAGCGGGGCGCCGGCTCCGACCGTCCCCCAGCCTCCGGCCGGGGGTGCCCCCATGGGGCGGGCCTGACCTGTTCGGGCCCGCCCGGCGTGAAACGATGGGCGTATGTCCGCGTTGACCGATCTCTCGTCGTTCTCGGCGTTCCCGATCATCCAGGCGCCGATGGCCGGCGGCGGGTCCACCCCGCGGCTCGCCGCGGCCGTGAGTGATGCCGGCGGCCTGGGATTCCTCGCCGCCGGGTACAAGACGCCGGAAGCGATGTACGAGGAGATCCGGCAGCTGCGCGACCTGACGTCGAACCCCTTCGGCGTGAATCTCTTCACGCCGCAGCCCGACACCGCCGACCGGTCCGCCGTCGAGGTCTACGCCGAGCAGCTCGCGGGCGAGGCCGCCTGGTACTCCACGCCGCTCGGCGACCCCGAATCGGGGCAGGACGACGCCTACGACGCCAAGGTCGCGATACTGCTGGACAATCCGGTCCCCGTCGTCAGCTTCACGTTCGGCTGCCCGGACCGGCCGGTCTTCGACGCGTTCGCGAAGGCCGGGACGTACACCGTGGTCACCGTCACCACACCCGGTGAGGCGCTCGCCGCCCAGTGGGCGGGTGCCGACGCGGTGTGCGTCCAGGGGACGGAGGCGGGCGGCCACCAGGGCACCCACCGGGACGATCCGGAGCTGGACCACGCGGGGTTCGGGCTGCTGTCGCTCGTCCCACAGGTCCGCGACGCCGTCCAGCTGCCCGTCATCGCGACGGGCGGGCTGATGCGCGGCAACCAGATCGCGGCCGTTCTGGCGGTGGGCGCGGACGCCGCGCAGCTGGGCACCGCCTTCCTCGTCTGTCCCGAGTCCGGGGCCAACGCGCTGCACAAGCGCGCCGTCACCGACCCGGTCTACGCGCGCACCGAGGTCACCCGGGCGTTCTCCGGGCGGCCGGCGCGCGGGCTGGTCAACCGCTTCATGCGGGAGCACGGGCCGTACGCGCCCGCGGGCTATCCGCAGATCCACCATCTGACCGCGGGCATCCGCAAGGCCGCAGCGGCGGCCGGAGATCCACAGGCGATGGCGCTGTGGGCGGGGCAGGGACACCGGCTGGCCCGTGACCTGCCGGCGGGCGAACTCGTCGCCGTGCTCATGGAAGAACTCAACGCAGCACGGAAGGCTTTCGGATGACCGCGCCGGTATTCATCGTCGAACCCGGGCAGTTGCGGGACGGGTCGCAGGGCGGCCGGATCGTGCTGTCCGGTGCCGAGGGGCGGCACGCGGTGTCCGTGCGGCGGCTCGCGGTCGGCGAGGAGATCGTCCTGACGGACGGCGAGGGTGTCGGAGCGTACGGCGTGGTCGCCTCCGTCGAGGGCAAGGACCGGCTGGAGGTCGCCGTCTCCGAGCTGCGCACCGAACCGGCGCCGGCGCCGCGGATCACCGTCGTCCAGGCGCTGCCGAAGGGCGACCGCGGTGAGCTGGCCGTCGAGACGATGACGGAGACCGGTGTCGACGCGATCGTGCCGTGGGCGGCGTCCCGGTGCATCACGCAGTGGCGCGGCGACCGGGGTGCCAAGGCGCTCGCGAAGTGGCGTTCCACGGCACGCGAGGCCGCGAAGCAGTCGCGTCGGCTGCGGTTCCCCGAGGTCACCGAATTGATGACGACCCGGCAGCTGGCGGGTCTGCTCGGCGGGGCGGCCTTCGCCGCCGTCCTGCACGAGGAGGGCTCCGCGCCGCTGGCCGACGCCGCGCTGCCGTCCGAGGGCGACATCGTGCTCGTCGTCGGCCCGGAGGGCGGGGTCTCGCCCGACGAGCTCGCCGCCTTCGCCGCCGCCGGGGCCAAGCCGTACCGGCTGGGCGCGACCGTGCTGCGGACCTCCACCGCCGGGGTCGCCGCGACCGCGCTGCTCCTCGGGCGCACCGGCCGCTGGTCCTGACCGGTCCGGTCGACGGGATCGAAGGACGCTCGAAGAACGCCGAAGACTGCCGGATGTGTGGCGAAATCCCGGTCCCGTAAGGGGCGTTCTACGTCGTGTGGGCGATGTGCGCCGCGCAGGACGGCGGGACCCTGCCGGTATGAAGCGTTTACAGCAGTGGGGAGTGGCCGGAGGCCTCGCACTGGCCGCGTTCGGCGGAGTGGTGGCGTGCGATCCGGCGAGTGGGATGACCGCCTCGGCGGTGTCGATCACCACGGACCAGCTGGGCACCCGAGCCCTGAAGGACCACGGGATCAATGTGCAGTGGATGTCGTGCCACGCCTCCGTGGACGGCGCCACGACCGCCTCCGGCACGGCGAGCCCCCGGGCGTCCGGCGCACCGGTCAAGGGCGTCGCGTCCGTGGACTGCCAGGGCGAGACCACCGACAAGCAGAAGATCACCGTCACCGGCCGGGTGACCGAGCAACTCGACGGCCGCTGTGTGCGCGGCAGGCTTACCGCGCAGGTCGGCAAGCGTACGGTCTTCGACGTGAACGGACTGGGCGACTGCTCGGCGACGTCCGGCCCGTCCGGCAAAACCTCCGCCGCATCCGCCAGAAGCTGAAGACAAAGCGCTCGTTCGCGTCCTCGATCATGGTTAATGTGGCGGAGTGACACAGCCTTCGTACCTCCGGTATCCGCATGTAAACGGTGAGTTGGTCGCTTTTGTCGCCGAGGACGACGTCTGGGTGGCGCCGCTCGACGGCGGGCGTGCCTGGCGCGTCAGCGCCGACAACATGCCGGTCGACCATCCGCGCATCTCGCCGGACGGAACGACGGTCGCCTGGACCTCCACCCGCGACGGAGCGCCCGAGGTGCACGTGGCACCCGTCGACGGCGGCCCGTCACGGCGGCTGACGCACTGGGGCAGCGCGAAGACCTCGGTGCGCGGCTGGACGCCGGACGGCGAGGTCGTCGCGATCAGCACGCAGGGCCAGCCCTCGCTGCGCCGCACCTGGGCTCGGGCGCTGCCGCTGGACGGCGGCCCCGCGCGCACGCTGCCGTACGGACCGGTCGGCGATCTGGCCTACGGGCCCGGGGGCGCGGTGCTGCTGCAGTCGGCGACGATGGGCCGCGAGGCCGCGGCCTGGAAGCGCTACCGGGGCGGCACGGCGGGCAAGCTGTGGATCGACCTGACGGGCGGCGGCGACTTCGAGCGGCTGCACGCGGACCTCGACGGCAACCTCGAATCCCCGCTCTGGGTCGGCGAGCGAAGCGAGATGCGGGTACCCCCGGCCGAAGGTCGGGGGCGCGTTGCGTTCCTCTCCGACCACGAAGGCACCGGCGCGCTCTACTCCAGCCTCCCGGACGGCTCGGACCTGCGCCGGCACACCCCCCTCGACGGCTTCTACGCCCGGCAGGCCGCGACCGACGGCACCCGCGTCGTCTACAGCTCCGCCGGTGAACTCCACCTGCTCGACGACCTCGAGTCGGCCACGCCGCGCCCGCTCGCGGTCCGCCTCGGCGGCCAGCGCACCGACCTGCAGCCGCACCCGGTCCGCGCTTCGCACCACCTCGGGGACGCCCGCCCCGACCACACCGGACGCGGCAGCGCCGTCGAGGTCCGCGGCACCACCCACTGGGTCACCCACCGGGGCGGCCCGGCGCGCGCGCTCGCCGCGGAGCCGGGGGTTCGGACGCGGCTGCCGCGCACCTTCGGCGGCGAGGGCGACCAGCAGGTCGTCTGGGTCACCGACGCGGAGGGCGAGGACGCCCTCGAACTCTCCCCTGCGGCCGGTCTGGCGCCCGGCGTCGCGCCCCGCCGGCTGGCGGCCGGCCGCCTCGGCCGCGTCCTGGAGCTCGAGGTGTCGCCGGACGGGCACCGGATCGCCGTCGCCTCGCACGACGGCCGGGTGCTGCTCGTCGAGACGCAGACCGGCGAGGTGCGCGAGGTCGCGGCCAGCGACGCGGGCGATGTGACCGGTCTGGCGTTCTCGCCGGACTCGGCCTGGCTCGCCTGGTCGCACCCGGGCCCCGACCCGCTGCGCCAGCTCAGGATCGCCGCGACGTCGGACCTGTCCGTCGCCGACGCGACCCCGCTGCGCTTCAACGACTACGCGCCCGCGTTCACCCCGGACGGAAAGCACCTCGCGTTCCTGTCCGAGCGGGCCTTCGACCCGGTCTACGACGCCCATGTCTTCGACCTGTCCTTCCCCAACGCCTGCCGCCCGCACCTGATCACGCTGGCCGCCACCACCCCGTCGCCCTTCGGCCCGCAGCGGCACGGCCGCCCGGTCGAGGAGCCGGACGACGAGGCCAAGGACGACAAGTCCGAGGGCGACGGCGACAGCGCGGGCAAGGACGGCCGGGGGACCGACGGCGAGGACCGCCCCCGGGTCCCGGCCACCCGCGTCGACTTCGAGGGCATCGCCGACCGCATCGTCGCGTTCCCCGTCGAAGCCGGCCGCTACACCTCGCTGACCGCCGCCAAGAACGGCCTGCTGTGGCTGCGCCACCCGCTGGTCGGCACCCTCGGCACCGCCCTGGCCACGCCCGAGGCGCAGCCGCCCGGCAGCGTCCTGGAGCGCTACGACCTCAAGCAGCTGCGCGTCGAGGAACTCGCCGACGACGCCGAGGACTTCGCGGTCACCGGTGACGGCACCAAGGTGCTGCTGGCCGCGAACGGCCGGCTGCGCGTCGTACCCGCCGACAGCAAGTCGTCGGACGACGACGACTCGGACGCGAACATCACCGTCGACCTGTCGCGGATCCGGGTGACCGTACGGCCGCAGGACGAGTGGCGGCAGATGTACGCCGAGGCGCACCGGCTGATGCGCGACAACTTCTGGCGTGCCGACATGAGCGGCGTCGACTGGAACGCGGTCGGCGAGCGCTACAAGCCCGTCCTGGAGCGTGCCGCCACCCATGACGACCTCATGGACCTGATGTGGGAGGTGCAGGGGGAACTCGGCACCTCGCACGCCTACGTCACCCCGCCCGGCGGCCACCGGGACGCACTGACCCGGCAGGGCCTGCTCGGCGCGGACATCGCCCGCGCGGAGGACGGCCGCTGGCAGTTCGTCCGGGTGCTGCCCGGCGAGTCCTCGGACCCGCAGGCCCGCTCCCCGCTCGCCGCACCCGGGGTCGCGGTGCGCGCCGGCGACAGCCTGCTGGCGGTCGACGGACACGCCGTCGACCCGGTCGCCGGCCCCGGCCCGCTGCTGACCGGCACGGCGGGCAAGCCCGTCGAGCTGACCGTCGCCCCGGCGGACGGCGGCCCGGTCCGGTACGTCGTGGTCGTACCGCTCGCCGACGAGGAGCCGCTGCGGTACCACGACTGGGTCGCGGGCCGCCGGGCCCACGTCCACGAGCGCTCCGGGGGCCGGCTCGGCTATCTGCACGTCCCGGACATGGTCGGCTTCGGCTGGGCGCAGCTGCACCGCGATCTGCGGGTCGAGGTCGCCCGCGAGGGCCTGGTCGTGGACGTCCGCGAGAACCGCGGCGGGCACACGTCGCAGCTCGTCATCGAGAAGCTCGCGCGCCGCATCGTCGGCTGGGACCTTCCGCGCGGCCTGCGCCCGCAGAGCTACCCGCTGGACGCGCCGCGCGGGCCGGTCGTCGCCGTCGCCAACGAGTTCTCCGGCTCGGACGGGGACATCGTCAACGCCGCCATCAAGGCCCTGAACATCGGCCCGGTCGTCGGCACCCGCACCTGGGGCGGCGTGGTCGGCATCGACAGCCGGTACGACCTGGTGGACGGCACGGCCGTCACCCAGCCCAAGTACGCCTTCTGGCTCGAGGGCTACGGCTGGGACGTCGAGAACCACGGCGTCGACCCGGACGTCGAGGTGCTGCAGCGCCCGCAGGACTGGGCCGCGGGCACCGACCCGCAGCTCGACACCGCCGTCGACCTGGCCCTGGCGTCCCTCGCGGAGCACCCGGCCAAGACACCGCCGCCCATGCCGTAGGGCCCGTCCTGACCGTGCCGGGCGGGGCCCGGCCGATACGATGCGCCTTTCGACGACCAACGTTGCAACGAGCGAAGAGGGAGAAGCACCCGTGGCGGGAGAACCTCAGGCGGACTGCCTGTTCTGCAAGATCGCGGCCGGGGACATCCCGGCGACGATCGTCCGCGAGACCGACACGACGGTGGCGTTCCGCGACATCAATCCGCAGGCCCCCACGCATGTGCTGGTGATCCCCAAGGTGCACTACGCGGACGCCGCCGCGCTCGCGGCCGGCGACCCGCAGGCCGCCGTCGACGTGCTGCGCGAGGCGGGCGAGGTGGCGGCGGCGGAGAAGACCGTCGACCGCGGCTACCGGATCGTCTTCAACACCGGTGCGGGCGCCGGCCAGACCGTGTTCCACGCGCACGCGCATGTCCTCGGTGGGCGCGGCCTTGAGTGGCCCCCCGGATAACCGCCTTGTCCATCCGTGAATTCGTGGTGCTCGGCACCGCCAGCCAGGTCCCCACCCGGCTCCGCAACCACAACGGCTATCTGCTGCGCTGGGACAGCGAGGGCATCCTCTTCGACCCGGGGGAGGGCACCCAGCGCCAGATGCTGCTGGCGGGCGTCGCCGCGCACGACCTGACCCGGATCTGCGTCACGCACTTCCACGGTGACCACTCGCTCGGCCTGGCCGGGGTGATCCAGCGGATCAACCTGGACCGCGTCCCGCACCCGATCGCGGCCCACTACCCCGCGAGCGGGCAGCACTTCTTCGAGCGGCTGCGCTACTCGACGGCCTACCGCGAGACGGCCGTCATCACCGAGGAGCCGGTCGCCGCGGACGGCGTGCTGGCCACCACGGAGGCCTTCACCCTGTCCGCGGCCAAGCTCTCGCACCCCGTGGAGAGTTACGGCTACCGCCTCGTCGAACCCGACGGCCGCCGTCTGATCCCCGCGCGCCTCGCCGCACACGGCATCACCGGCCCGGACGTGGGCCGGCTGCAGCGCGACGGGGTGCTCGACGGGGTGACCCTCGACGAGGTGAGCGAGGTCCGTACCGGACAGCGTTTCGCGTTCATCATGGACACCCGCCTCTGCGACGGCGTTCACGCCCTCGCCGAGGGCTGCGATCTCCTCGTCATCGAGTCCACGTTCCTCAACGAGGACGAACACCTCGCCCGTGACCACGGCCACCTCACCGCGGGCCAGGCCGCCCAGGTGGCCGCAGAAGCCGGCGTCCGCCACCTCGTCCTCACCCACTTCTCCCAGCGCTACACCGACCCCGCCCTCTTCGGCCGCCAGGCCCGCGAGGCCGGTTTCGAGGGTGAACTGACCGTGGCGGAGGACCTGATGCGCGTCCCGGTGCCGAAGCGCCGCTGAATGCCGCTCCCTTGATGCTTCGTTGCTGCCCCTTTGGCGCTGCGTTGATACCCTGCTTCGATCTTGCCCAAGACTTGTACAAGTCTTTTCCAGCTCGAGGTCAGCGGAGGACAGCCATGGGGGAACCGGATCTTGCTGCGGACACGCTACGGATACGGCAGTGCTCGGCCGCGCTCAAGCGCGTCCACGACGAGTTCGACAAGCACGCGAACCCGGCGGACGGCTACGGCCGGGCGGAGATCGGCTCCGACCTCCTCACGGATGTCTTCCATGACTTCGGCAGCAACTGGAAGGTCCACCGGACGAAGCTGACGGAGGAACTGGAGAAGCTCGCCAAGATCACCGAACAGGCGGCGGACACATACGACCAGGTGGACTCCGAACTCGCCAAGGCGCTGCGCGGGGAGGACAAGAAATGACCCGCCCCTCGTACGGCTGGGAAGTCCTCGGCGAGCACGGTGACCCGGTCCCGGGGGACCCGGACACGGTGGCCCGGCTGGGCCGGGAGCTGCGGAAGACGGCGGAGTCGATCGAGCGCGAGGCCCGCGAGATCAAGGCGCTCGCCTCCGTCGAGGCCTGGAAGGGCAAGGCCGCGGACGAGTTCCGCGACCAGGCGTCGAAGGCGTCGGACAAGCTCCGCAAGGCGTTCCACCGCTACGACGAGGCGGCCAAGGCCCTCGGGGAGGACGCCGGCGACGGCGTGACCGGCGGCCCGTACGCGCGCGAGCTGCACCGTGCGCAGAAGATCGCCGACAAGGCCCTGCGCGACGCCCAGGACGCCGACACCGAGCACTCCGGTGCGCAGCGGGCGATCTCCCAACAGCCCGCCGACACCCCCAAGGACGACCCGACGGCCGTCAAGCTCAAGGCCAAGCAGGACGCCGCCGCGGGCGCGATCGGCGAGGCCAAGAAGGACCTGCAGCGGGCGAAGGACATCCGCGACCACGCCGCGAAGGCGGCAGCCGACGCGATCCGCCACGCCATCGACCACGACGGCCTGAAGGACAGCCGCTGGGACAAGTTCAAGGGCTGGGTCCACGAGCACGCCGACATCATCGGGAAGATCGCCGACATCGCGGGCTGGGTCGCCACGATCTGCGGCACGCTCTCGCTCCTCGTCGGCTGGATCCCCATCATCGGCCAGGCCCTCGCGGGCATCCTCGGCACGATCGCCCTGGTCGCCACGCTCGTCTCGCTCGTCGCGCACGTCCTGCTGGCGCTGTCCGGCGACGGCAACTGGTTCGATGTCGCCCTCGACGTCGTGGGCCTCGCCACCTTCGGCATCGGCCGCGGCGCGATCGCGGGCGCGCGCGGCGCGTCGGCGGGGACGCGGGCGCTGGCGCGCTCGGCCCGCTACAAATCGATCATGGAGAGCGCGGTCGCGAACGGTCTGAAGAAGGGCACCAAGGCGTACCAGAAACAGGTGGCCAAGGCCTGGAAGATCGCCAACCGCGAGTCCGGCGGAGCCGCCCGCGGCAAGGACGCCGCGAACGCCATGAAGAACGCGCCGAAGGGCTGGTTCCCCGGCTGGGGCCGCGTCGGTGACGCGGTCAATCCCGTCAAGATCGCCAAGGAGAGCTGGCAGAGCGTCAAGGACCTCAAGGCCTTCCGCGACGTTCCCCAGCTGTTCCACGGCAACACCTGGACCGGCGTACGCGCCGCAGTGGGCGACACGGGACTCGCCACGGACGCGGCCAACCTGGCCCGCGCCAACGTCGGCAACATCGCCAACGGCGCGGTCCACGCGGGGGCGGACGTCTTCAAGACCCAGACCAGGATATGGATCGGTGCGACCGGCATCGCCTCGGGCATCGACGCGGCGGACAAGGCCGGCGCCGGTGACGCGCTGGGACTGAAGGACTCCACAGTCAGGGAGATCGGTGACTGATCCGCAGCTGGTACCTGTCGGGAACGGGACCGCGGGCATCGCGGAGCCGGCGCTGCGGCCGTCGGCCCGGCGGCATCCGGGCCTGGACATTGTCCGCAATGCCCGGATCCACCGGGACGGACGCGAACTGGTGGTCCGTACCCGGGACGGGCGTGAGCGCCGCTACGCGACCGGCCCGGGCGGCATCGAACGCGCCGTCCATGTGGACGCGGTCGGGCCGTGGATCGACGGCAGCATGACGGTGCCGCCGCGTCCCGGCACCTGGGGTTTCGTGGAGCTTCAGGACGGCGACGGCAGGCGCGTGCTGCGCATCGATGTGGAGCCGTGGCTTCCGGAGTCCCCGGTGCTGAGCGGAGTCCGCCCGGACCGTGACTTCCGGATCCTGGAACTGACCGGACTCGCCCCGCTGTTGAAGGACGCCGGTATTCCGGTGCGCACGGTGCGCGACCGCGAGGACGAGCTGGTTGCCCGGTCCGGGGCCGGGAACGCCACGTATGCGAACCCTGGCCGTCTGCTTCCCCGGTGGAACACCCTCGGCCGGGGGGCGGTGATGGCCGTCTGGTTCCTGGCCTTTGCCGTCGCGATCTTCCCGGTCGGGAATCCGCCGCGGGAACTGTGGGTCGTGACGGCGGCCGCTGCCCTGGTGATGCCGGTGCTGAACCTCGCCGCACGGCTGCAGGCCCGGCTGCGTGAGCGCCGCGCCGATGTCCCTCCCGTCGAGTCGCGGATCGCCCCCGACCCGCTGCCCGGCTCGGGTGCGAGCGTACGGTTCTGCGCAACGGCGGCGGTCCGGGTGCAGGAACGCGACATCGTCCTGGTGGACAGCCTCGGGCGCGAGCGTTGGCTGGCGCGCTCGGGTCCGCACAGGGTGGCCGCACTGGTCCGGGTGCTGGAGAGCGCGAACGGGACACCGCTGGGCGTCGAGTTCCAGGGACCCGGCGGAGAAATCCGTGCCGTTCTGCCCTGGGAACCGTGGTTCGGCGGGCCGGAAGGCGAGGCGCGCTGGACACAGCTGCGGAGCTCCACCGGACGCGGCGTCAATGACCGTGTACAGGGCAAGAAGGAGCGGTGGCCCGCAAGCCCGGTGGGCCAGGCGGATGTCGGTCTGATGACGACCCTGCCAGCGGCCACCGCTCGTCAGGCCTCGCGGTTCCCGGCCACCGTGCTCGGCGGCGGGGGCACCTGGCCGGTGCTCGGTATGGCGCTGCTCTCGCTGCTGGGGTGCGCCCGGATGATCGGCGGGCACCCCTCTGCCGGTGCGGCGGGCACGGCGCTCGGTTCGCTCGCCCTCTGCGGGATCCTCGTCCCCCTCGCCGCCCACAGCCTGCGCAGCCGCCTGCGACTCGACCGCCCGGCCCAGGGCCAGGCGCCGGACAACACTTCTCGACAGGAGCCACGTTCATGACACCGGCCGATTCGCCGAGTGACTACCAACTCCTGCTCCCGGACGGCTGGTTCCGGATCGACCTCGATCCGGAGCGGCGGGAGGGCGCGGTCGACGCGCTCGTGGAGCGGCAGTTCCGAGGGATCGACGATGCGCCGATCATCAAGCAGCAGGTGCGCGACGAGCTGCGCGGCCGGGCGCTGGAGGCGTACCGGAACGGCGGGATCGAGCTGTACATGAGCCTGCAGTCGGCCGGTGCGCTGACGGTTCCGGCGTCGCTGCTGGTCACGCTGGTGCCGCAGGAGAGCCTGGGGTCGGGGGTGCCGGTGGACGACCTGGCCGGGTTTCTGGCGGAGCGGGGTGGTCCTGACGGGTACCAGGTGACGGTCGAGGACCTGCCGGCCGGTTCGTCGGTGCGGACCAGGGCCCGGACGGTTCCGGCGGCGGACGATCCGTCCGGCGGCGCGCTGCCGGTCACGTCCGTGGACTATCACGTGCCGGTGCCGGGCTCGGAGGCGTATCTGCTGCTGTCGTTCTCCACGCCCCTCGACCCGATCGCCGACGCGATGGCGGATCTCTTCGACGCCGTGGCGCTGTCCCTGAAGTGGAGCGCATGAGCCAGTGAACGACGACACGTGGAACGTCGGTATCGAATGTCCCGAGGACTGGATCCCGCTGCCCCTGGAGCCGGGCATCGACCTCGGCGCGTGGGCGCTGGAGCAGGCCGGGAAGCTCGCGGCGGCGCCGGCGGAGGTCGACGCCGACGCGCTCATGTACGACCTGCGGGAGCGGGCCGCCGACAGCCGGGGGCGGGAGCCGGTGTTCGCGTTCGGGCTGTATCCGGAGGGGTTCGAGGAGGCGCTCGCGGTGCTGGAGGTGGATGTCGTCCACCCCGACGACAAGGTGCCGTCGATCACGCTGGACTGGATCACCGAGGTCTTCGCGACCGGTGACTTCCAGGAGCCGGAGGTGGAGCGGGCCGTGCTTCCGGCAGGGCCGGCCGTCCGCATCCGCCAGGGGCTGGCCGGCCGGGGGACCGGGCAGAGCGGTGAGCGCTCCCTGATGGAGACGGTCACCTACGGCGTGCGGCCGCCCGGGATCGAGAGCGCGGTCATGGTCCTCGTCTCCTGGACGGCGCCCGGCCTCGCCGACCTGATGACGGCGGCGGCCGACCAGATCGTCCACACCCTCAAGATCACGGCGACGTAAGGGTGTGACGCGAGGGCCGGGTCAGAAGGAGTACGGCCCGAAGCGGCCCCATGCGATCACCACGGCGAGGACCAGCAGAACGACCGACGGGAGGACCTCCTTCGCCGCGTCCTTCTTGCGGAGGTGGTAGTTCGCGGCGCCCGCCATCGTCACCGCGAGGCCGGCGGCGGCGATCGGGGTGAGGATCGGCGCTATGTCCGTCGCGGCCGGGAGGATCAGGCCGATCGCCCCGAGGACCTCGGCCGCGCCGATGAGCTTGACCATCCCGGCCGAGTAGTCGTTCACGAACTTCATCGTGCCGGCGAGCTTCTCCTTGGGCTGAGTGACCTTCATCAGTCCGGACGCGAGGAAGGCGGCGGCGAGAACGCCCTGCAGGACCCAGAGAACGGTGTTCATGGCGGGGACTCTTTCCGGGATGTGGGGACGAACCTGAGGCAACCCTCATGTTCCCTCAGGTTGAATACCGTACCACCGAACCTGAGGTATGCCTCCGGTTCGGTAGACTGGCGGACATGTCCGACTCCGACCGCTCTCGCTGCCCGAAGCGTGTCCTGCGGCGCGACGCGCAGCGCAACCGCGACGCACTGATCGCGGTCGCCCGCACCGCCTTCGCGCAGGACGGCATCGACGCGCCGCTGGAGTCGATCGCCAAGCGCGCCGGGGTCGCCATCGGCACCCTCTACCGGCACTTCCCGACCCGGCTCGACGTCATCGAGGCGATCTTCGCCGAGAAGCTCGCCGAGTGGCTGGCGGCGGCCGAGCGCGGGGCCGCCGCCGAGGATCCCTGGGAAGGGTTCGCCGGGTATCTGGAGGACATGTGCGCGCTGCAGGCCGGCGACCGGGGGTTCAACGACCTGGCGTCCATGCGGCTGCCGTCGTCACCCGAGGTGGAACGGCTGCGGCTGCGCACCTTCGAGCTCAGCCGCGACATCCTGCACCGGGCCCAGCGGGCCGGCGCCGTACGCCCCGATCTCACGCCCGAGGACCTGGCCTTCCTCATCTGGTCGCAGGCGCGGATCACCCAGGCCACCCGGGAGGTCGCGCCGCGCGCCTGGCGGCGTCATCTCGCGCTGCTGCTCGACGGCTTCCGCGCCGAGCGCGCCCACCCGCTGCCCGAGCCCGCCCTGACGCCCACGCAGGTCGGCCTCGCCATGGCCGCTCTGGGTGGCAGCAGCTCCTGCCCCGGCTGACGCTCGCAACCGGCCGACGCCCCGCCACCGGCTGACGCCCCGCAACCGGCCGACGCCCCGCCACCGGCCGAAAGCGCTGCCCCGGACAGCGGCGCGCGCGGCCGGCACCGCGCTGACCTGTACCGTTGTACGACCCCTCGCTGCCGTACCGACTGTGAAGTGATTCCCCCGTGCCCATTCCCAAGGCTGAACTGCACCTCCACATCGAAGGCACCCTGGAGCCGGAACTGGCCTTCGCGCTCGCCGCGCGCGGCGGGATCTCGCTGCCGTACGCCGACGCCGACGAGCTCCGCCGCGCCTACTCCTTCACGGACCTGCAGTCCTTCCTGGACCTGTACTACGCGCTGATGGCCGTCCTGCGCACCGAGGAGGACTTCGCCGACCTGGCCGACGCCTATCTCGCGCGCGCCGCGGAACAGGGCGTACGGCACGCCGAGATCTTCTTCGACCCGCAGGCGCACACCGCGCGCGGCGTCGACATCGGCACCGTCGTCGAGGGGCTGTCCCGCGCGCTGGACGCCGGGCGGGAACGGCACGGCATCAGCACCCAGTTGATCATGTGTTTCCTGCGCGACGAGTCCGCGCAGTCCGCGCTGGACACCTTCGAGTCGGCCAAGCCGTACCTGTCCCGGATCTCCGCCGTCGGGCTGGACTCCGCCGAGGTCGGCAACCCGCCGTCGAAGTTCCGCGAGGTCTACGAGCGGGCCGCCGCCGAAGGGCTGCGCCGCGTCGCCCACGCGGGCGAGGAGGGCCCGCCGGCGTACATCTGGGAGGCCCTGGACGTGCTCGGCGTCGAGCGCGTCGACCACGGCCTGCGCTCCCTGGAGGACCCGGAGCTGGTCGCCCGGCTCGTCCGCGACCGCATCCCGCTCACGCTGTGCCCGCTCTCCAACGTCCGGCTGCGCTGCATCGACCGCATCGAGGACCACCCGCTGCGCGCGATGCTCGACGCGGGTCTGCTGGCGACCGTCAACTCCGACGACCCCGCGTACTTCGGCGGGTACGCCGAGGACAACTACGAGGCGGTCCGTGCCGCGCTCGGCCTGGACGACGAGACGGTGCGCGGGCTGGCCCGCAACTCCTTCGAGGCGGCTTTCCTCGACGGGGACGAGGCCCTGCGGGCGCGCTACCTCGCCGAGGTCGAGGCGTACGTCTTCGACTGATGACGTCGGCCCGGCCGGCGGCCCCTCGGAGCCGCGGCCGGGCCGGACGGTGCGCCTAGGGCACGGCGCTTGCAGCAGGGCGCCTACGGCAGGAAGTACATGGGGTTGGGGAGCTTGAAGGTCTTGTCCCCGTAGCCGCCCTCGAGGTCGCTGTACTGGTCGCCGAAGTTGGCGACGATGTTGTAGCCGAGCGACTCGATGTGCTTGCGGGTGCCCGCCTTGTACTCGACCGTCGTGCAGGTCGCACCGCACGGCAGGTAGGCCGGCGGGCTCGTCTTGTTCTTCAGGAAGAAGTGCGCGGCGTCGGCGGCCGGCTTGTAGCCCGCGACGGCGAGGTTGGCGGTGGACGGGTCACGCTGCGCCTCGGGGCGGCCGGTCAGGAAGAAGACCGTGATGCCGTGGTCCGAGGCCCAGTTGACCAGGTCCGGCATGCCGAAGACCGGCGCCATGTTCTTGGTGCGGATGTATGTGTCGTTGGTGGCGGGCGTGTAGTTGAAGCCCACCTCCAGCTCGTAGTTGTACGTGAGCAGCGTCGTGTCGTCGACGTCGAGGACGATCGCGGGCTTGGCGCCGTGCCCGTTCCCGTAGCTGTTCCCGTTTCCATGACCCTCGTGCCGCAGGGTGTCCTTGAGGTAGTCCTTCGCCTTGCTCTCGATGCCCGCGACCTGCTGCGCGTAGCTGCTCTGCGGCGACGCGTTGTGCTCACCGGCGGCGTCCACGGTGTCGCCGTAGTACGCCTTGATCTCGGTGACGACGTTGGTGAGGTTGGGGATCTGCTTGTCGCTGCGCGGCACCGAGTTGCCGGCGGAGGCGCCGCCGATTCCGTAGAGGGTGGCGCCGACCGCAAGGGTCGCGGCGGTGAGCGCCAGGGCTCGGGTCCGGGGCATGGCGGTGCTCCTTCACGTCATGTGCACGTCGGGTGATTCCGCGAACCTAGACCCATGATCATGGCTGGTCAAGGATGGTCTACGCGCGGGGATCCGGCGGATGCGGCACGGTGCCTGCGTGGTGCGGCCGTCCGGGCGTACGGTGAATCCATGACTCAGCACGTACGCGGAGTAATCGCGCCTGGTAAGAACGAACCCGTTCGCGTCGAGACGATCCTGGTGCCGGATCCGGGGCCCGGCGAGGCCGTGGTCCAGGTACAGGCCTGCGGGGTGTGTCATACCGATCTGCACTACAAGCAGGGCGGGATCAACGACGAGTTCCCGTTCCTGCTCGGCCATGAGGCCTCCGGCATCGTGGAGTCGGTCGGCGAGGGGGTGACGGAGGTCGCGCCCGGCGACTTCGTCGTCCTCAACTGGCGTGCGGTGTGCGGCCAGTGCCGCGCCTGTCTGCGCGGCCGTCCCCAGTACTGCTTCAACACGCACAACGCGAGCCGGAAGATGACGCTGGAGGACGGAACAGTGTTGTCCCCAGCTCTCGGCATCGGCGCGTTCGCCGAGAAGACCCTGGTCGCGGCGGGGCAGTGTACGAAGGTGGACCCGGCGGTCTCCCCGGCGGTGGCCGGGCTGCTCGGCTGCGGTGTGATGGCCGGGATCGGCGCCGCGATCAACACCGGCGGGGTCGGACGGGGTGACTCCGTCGCCGTCATCGGCTGCGGCGGCGTCGGGGACGCGGCCATCGCCGGGTCGCGGCTCGCGGGCGCCGGACGGATCATCGCCGTCGACATCGACGACCGGAAGCTGGAGACGGCGCGGCGGATGGGCGCCACCCACACCGTCAACTCCCGCTCCACCGACCCGGTCGAGGCGATCCGGGAGCTGACCGGCGGCAATGGCGCGGATGTCGTCATCGAGGCGGTCGGCCACCCTGAGACGTACCAGCAGGCGTTCTACGCCCGTGACCTGGCGGGCACCGTCGTGCTGGTGGGTGTGCCCACGCCCGAAATGAAGCTGGAGCTGCCGCTGCTGGACGTCTTCGGGCGCGGCGGCGCACTCAAGTCGTCCTGGTACGGGGACTGCCTGCCGTCGCGGGACTTCCCGATGCTGATCGACCTCCATCTGCAGGGCCGCCTCGACCTGGGCGCCTTCGTGACCGAGACGATCGGGCTCGGCGACATCGAGAAGGCGTTCGCGCGGATGCACGAGGGCGACGTGCTGCGCTCGGTCGTGGTGTTCTGACGTCGTGCAGCGAGCCATGGGTGTCCGCCCACTTCCGGGCCCCGGGGTCGCCCTTGAGGTCGGCCGTCACCCCGGTGGTCCCGGTGACCTTGAAGGGAAAGCCGCCGGCCTGCCAGATCATGCTGTTGCGGTGCCGGCGTCCCCGGGGTCGGTGTAGGTGATGTAGTTGTCGGGGTCGGCCGCGTGGATCCTCTTCGACCTCGACCTCGGCGTCGGCGTCGACGTGGTCCACCCCTCGGCCGACCCCTCCGGGTACCGCTTGGTGGTCGTCCCCCGGGCTCTATCTGCTCTCGGCGGAGCACGCCGAGCGGCTGACCCGCTTCGTCGCGGACGCTACCAGGACATGACCCGCGGCCAGCTGTTCGCGGTGCTGCAGCAGCAGGCGTTCTTCATCACCACCGAGGGGCAGCACTTCACGGCGCCGCTGTGGGTGAGCGAGTTCGGCACCGGCACCGAGGAGAACGACCCCAAGGCGCGCGCCTGGTTCGCCAACTTCACCGACTTCCTCGCCACCAACGACACCGACTTCTCGTACTGGCCGGTGGTCGGCTGGAGCGGGAACGGCCAGGGCGACGCCTACGCGCTCGTGCGCTACGACGCGGCCGGGCACCGCTCGGGAATCCTCGACGGCCCCGACTGGCGGTCCGCCGCCTGGAACCACCTGATCACCGCTCCCTCCCGGACCGGGCAGGTGGCGGTACCGGCCCGCTGGAACATGCTCGACCTGGACAACGCCGACGCCGTCCGGTCCCTGCGGATGCGCGGCGGGCCCGACTGGGACTCCGGAGCCCGCAAGGCCACGTGCCCCGACGGGCAGCGGCTGATCGGCCTGGCGCACACCGGGAACCGCGGTCTGTGCACCGACACCGGCGCCGGTGACCTGCGGTCGGCAGGCCCCGAGTACACGGTCGTCCGCGACGAGAGCTACGTCCGCAGTGGCGACTGGGCGGGCGGCTACACCAAGCTCGAATGCCCGGCGGGACAGTTCCTCGACGGCTACAGCGTCCGCGGTGCCGCCGTCTCGGCGGCCCTGTGCGTCCCGGCGCGTGCCGCGCTGGGCACCGCCGGCCGCACCGTGTGGTTCGACCGGGGCGACAACCGCCCGGCCGGCGGTCCCGGCGGCGAGTTCGCGTCCGGGAACTACAAGGGGCAGTGCGCCACCGACGAGTACGCGGCCGGTATCGCCTACACCGGCCGCGTCGGCTCTCGCCGGACCCCGGATGCCCTGCTCTGCCGCAAGCTGGCCTGACCCGCCTGACCCGCCTGACCCGCCTGACAGACGAGACGGCCTGACAGGCGAGACGGCCTGACGCACCGGCCGGCCCCACCCACGGGCCGGCCGGAGCACGTCCCACCGAGTATCGCCGGGCTACCGCGGCAGCCCGGCGTCCAGGATGCGGCCCGCGACCGCGACGGAGTCGACCAGCGGATGCAGCGCCAGCGCCCGCAGGGCCGCCGCCCGGGAGCCCGAGGCGGCGGCCTCGATCGCCGACCGTTCGACGGCCTTGAGGGTGAGCATCAGCCCGGCCTGGTGCTCGGTGGGCGCCGCGACCGGCAGTGGCCGGGCACCGAAGGCGCCCACCTCGCAGGGCACTTCGATGATCGCCTCCGCGTCGAGCGCGGGGACGGTCGTCCCGTTCGGCACGTTGAGGATCAACGTGGTCCGCTCGTCGCGCGCGATGGCCCGCATCAGGGCCAGCGCGACCCGGTCGTAGCCGCCGCCGTCCAGGTCGTGGGGATCGCGCTGCCAGCCGCCGGTGGCGGCGCGGTTCTCCGCCATGTACGTCTCCTCGCGCTCCAGCCGCGTCCGGTCCCAGAGGGTGTACGCGTCGGCCGGCCGGTCCGCGGCAGCGGCTGCCGAGGCGAAGAACGCGCCCTGCTGCCGGTCCAGGAACTCCCCGCGGGTCGCCTCGGCCGACCGCACCGCCGCCAGTGCCTCCCGCTCGAAGTAGTAGTAGTGCAGATACTCGTTGGGCAGCGCCCCCAGCGCGGCCAGCCACGGTGCCCCGAAGAGCTTGCCCTCCTCGAACGAGTCCAGCGCCCCGGGATCGGCGAGCAGACCCGGCAGCAGGTCGGGGCCGCCGTCCGACATCCGGCGCAGCCACCCCAAGTGGTTGAGGCCCACGTAGTCGTAGCGGAACGTGGGGGAGTCCGGGTCGGCGCCCGCGGCGCGCGCGGCGCGGCGTACGAGCCCGACCGGGGAGTCGCAGATGCCGATCACCCGCCCGCCCAGCACCCGTGCCATGGCCTCGGTCACCATCCCGGCCGGGTTGGTGAAGTTGATGACCCAGGCGTCGGGCGCCAGCGCCTTCACCCGTTCCGCGATGGCGACCGCGACCGGCAGCGTCCGCAGCCCGTACAGCACCCCGCCCGCGCCGACGGTCTCCTGCCCGAGCACGCCCTCCGCGAGCGGCACCCGCTCGTCGCACACCCGGCCGGCCGTGCCGCCGACCCGGATGGCGGAGAAGACGAAATCGGCGCCGCGCAGCGCGTCGTCCAGGTCCTGGGCGATCCGGACCGCCGGAGCGCCCGGCACCCCGGCCGCCTGGGCGGCCAGCACGGACGCCATGACCCGCAGCCGCACCGGATCCGTGTCGTGCAGCACCAGCTCACGGCAGGCGCCGGGGGCACCCGCGTCCGCGAGCAGCGCCCGGTACACCAGGGGCACGCGGAAACCGCCGCCACCGAGAATCACGAGTCTCATGCGTCTGTGACCTCCACTGTCCGTCTCATCGTGCAGAGTGTTGTTCATGGACGACCAGCCCGTATTCGATCCGCTGGCCGGGGTCCGCTCTCCCGGAGACCCGGCATCCGATGTGTACCTGACCGGGACCGTCTTCCTGGACATCATCTTCACCGGCCTGGACAGCGCGCCGGTGCGGGGCACGGAGTCGTGGGCGCGCGGCATGGGCTCCAGCCCCGGCGGCATCGCCAACATGGCCACCGCCCTGGCCCGGCTCGGCCTGCGCACCAAGCTGGCCGCGGCCTTCGGCGACGACATGTACGGCGACTACTGCTGGGACAGCCTGGCGGTGGGGGAGGGCATCGATCTCACGTTGTCCCGCCGGATCCCCGGCTGGCACTCGCCGGTCACGGTCTCCATGGCCTACGAGGGCGAGCGCACGATGGTCTCGCACGGCCACGAGGCGCCGCCGCCCGAGGAACCCGCCCCCGAGTGCCCGCCCGCGGCCCGCGCCTGCGTGGCCTCCCTGGAGCCCGGCGGCCCCGGCCAGGAGTGGATCGGGCACGCGGCCCGGCACGGCAGCCGGATCTTCGCCGATGTGGGCTGGGACGACTCCGGCCGCTGGGACCCGGCCGACCTCGCGGCCCTGGAGCACTGCGCGGCCTTCCTGCCGAACGCCACCGAGGCCATGCACTACACCCGCACCGAGTGCCCGCGCGCCGCCGCCCGCAAGCTCGCCGAGCTGGTGCCGCTGGCCGTCGTCACGCTCGGCTCCGAGGGCGCGTACGCGGTGGACTCCGCGACCGGCGAGACCGCCGAGGTCCCGGCCCTGCTGATCGAGGCGCTGGACCCGACGGGCGCGGGCGATGTCTTCGTCGCCGCTTTCGTCACCGGCTCCCTCGCCGGCTGGCCGCTCACCGACCGGCTCGCCTTCGCCTGCCTGTCGGCGTCCCTGTCCGTCCAGGAATTCGGCGGCTCGCTGTCGGCCCCCGGCTGGATCGAGATCGCCGCCTGGTGGCAGCACGCCAAATCCTTCGACGAGCAGGACCAGGACGTGATGCGCCGGTACGCGTTCCTCGACGCGCTGCTGCCGTCCGGCACCCGGCCCGGCCCGTTGCCCCGGGCGGTACCGACCATCGGCTTCCGGCGCCCGGCGGGACCGGCGGGGAAGGGCAGGCGCTGAGCCCGGGACGGGCCCGGGGCAGAGCCCGCCCGCGTTAAACCCCACCCGTCACAGAACTGGTCACGGAACCAGTCACGGAACCGGTCGCGAAACCCCGGCGTAAAACCCCTCGGGCCAGAAGGGTCACCGACGTACCCTTGGTGTTCCAAGGCCCTCACCGGGCATGTCGTCATCAGAAGGTGGGTTTCCCAGGCTCCGAGCCGGCCCATGACTCAGACACCGACACAGCACCAGCCGCAGGCACGCGCCCACTTCGTCGTTCCGGCCAAGCACCCCATGGTGACGGTCCTGGGATCGGGAGACGCCCTCCTCCGTGTGATCGAAACGGCCTTCCCGGCCGTCGACATCCACGTCCGGGGCAACGAGATCAGCGCGACCGGGAAGCCCAAGGACGTCGCCCTCATCCAGCGGCTGTTCGACGAGATGTTGCTGGTGCTCCGCACCGGCCAGCCGATGACGGAAGACGGAGTGGAGAGGTCCATCGCGATGCTGCGTGCCAACGGCAACGCGGCCGACCCGGCGGGGGAGACCCCGGCACAGGTGCTCACGCAGAGCATCCTGTCCAACCGCGGCCGCACCATCCGCCCCATGACGCTCAACCAGAAGCGTTACGTCGACGCCATCGACAAGAACACCATCGTCTTCGGCATCGGCCCCGCGGGCACCGGCAAGACCTACCTGGCCATGGCCAAGGCCATCCAGGCCCTGCAGGCCAAGCAGGTCAGCCGGATCATCCTCACCCGCCCGGCCGTCGAGGCCGGTGAGCGTCTCGGCTTCCTGCCCGGCACGCTCTTCGAGAAGATCGACCCGTATCTGCGCCCGCTCGTCGACGCGCTGCACGACATGATCGACCCCGACACCATCCCGCGCCTGATGGCCGCCGGGACGATCGAGGTCGCCCCCCTGGCGTACATGCGCGGCCGCACCCTGAACGACGCGTTCATCATTCTCGACGAGGCGCAGAACACCAGCGCCGAGCAGATGAAGATGTTCCTGACCCGGCTCGGCTTCGAATCGAAGATGGTCATCACGGGCGACGTCACCCAGGTCGACCTGCCGAACGGCACGAAGAGCGGTCTGCGACAGGTGCAGGACATTCTGGAGGGCGTAGAGGACGTCCACTTCTCGCGCCTGACGAGCACCGACGTCGTGCGTCATAAGCTGGTGGGGCGCATCGTCGATGCGTACGAGCGTTTCGACGACGGGAACGCCGGGCGAAGTGCCGCAAACGGCGGCAAAGCCCGTACCCCCTAACCGAGAGTAGTCGCACCGCACCATGGCGATCGACGTCAACAACGAGTCAGGCTGGGAGATGGACGAGCAGGCGGTCCTCGACATCGCCCGCTACGCCCTCCAGCGCATGCGGATCCACCCGCTCGCCGAACTGTCGGTGATCGTCGTGGACGCGGCCGCCATGGAGCAGCTGCACATCCAGTGGATGGACCTCCCCGGTCCGACCGACGTCATGTCCTTCCCGATGGACGAACTGCGCCCCGGGAAGGACGACGAGGAGCCCCCGCAGGGCCTCCTCGGCGACATCGTGCTCTGCCCCGAAGTCGCGAAGAAGCAGGGCGAGGAAGCGGAGACGCAGCACTCCATGGACGAGGAGCTCCAGCTCCTCACCGTCCACGGGGTGCTGCACCTGCTCGGATACGACCACGAGGAAGCCGACCAGAAGGCCGAGATGTTCGGCCTCCAGAAGGCCATCCTCGACGGCTGGCGCACCGAGCGCGGCATCGAGGGCCCCTCCCCGGCCCCGACCACCACCCACTGACGGCGATGGTCCTCTCCGCCGTACTGCTCGTTGTCGTCGCCTGGCTCGCCGCCTGCGCCGAGGCCGGTATCGCCCGCACCTCGCGTTTCCGCGCCGAGGAGTCCGTCCGCACCGGCCGGCGCGGCGCCGACAAGCTCATGGCCGTCGCCTCCGACCCCACCCGCTACCTCAACGTGGCGCTGCTCGTCCGGGTCGGCTGCGAGATGGCGGCGGCCGTCCTGGTGACGGTCGTCTGCGACCGGCATTTCGACCGGACGTGGCAGGTCCTCGGCGTCGCCATCGGCATCATGGTGCTGGTCAGCTACGTCGCGGTCGGCGTCTCCCCGCGCACCATCGGCCGCCAGCACCCGCTCAACACGGCCACGGCGGCCTCCTACGTCCTGCTGCCGCTGGCCCGCATCATGGGCCCCATCCCCGGCCTGCTGATCCTCCTCGGCAACGCCCTCACCCCCGGCAAGGGCTTCAAGCGCGGCCCGTTCGCGAGTGAGGCCGAACTGCGCGCGATGGTCGACCTCGCCGAGTCCGAGTCCCTCATCGAGGACGACGAGCGCCGCATGGTGCACTCCGTCTTCGAACTCGGCGACACCATCGTCCGCGAGGTCATGGTGCCCCGCACCGACCTGGTGATGATCGAGCGCTTCAAGACCATCCGCCAGGCCATGACGCTCGCGCTGCGCAGCGGTTTCTCCCGCATCCCGGTCACCGGCGAGAGCGAGGACGACATCGTCGGCGTCGTCTACCTCAAGGACCTCGCCCGCCGGGTGCACATCAACCGCGACGCCGAGAACGACCTCGTCTCGTCCGTCATGCGGCCCGCCACCTTCGTCCCCGACACCAAGAACGCGGGCGACCTGCTGCGCGAGATGCAGCAGGAGCGCAACCACGTCGCCGTCGTCATCGACGAATACGGCGGCACGGCCGGCATCGTCACCATCGAGGACATCCTCGAGGAGATCGTCGGTGAGATCACCGACGAGTACGATCGCGAGGTCCCGCCCGTCGAGGACCTCGGCGGCGGCTCCTACCGCGTCACCGCCCGCCTCGACATCGGCGACCTCGGCGACCTCTACGGCGTCGAACTCGACGACGACGACGTCGAGACCGTCGGCGGCCTCCTTGCCAAGTCCCTCGGCCGCGTCCCGATCCCCGGCGCCTCCGCCTTCGTCGAACTCCCGCAGGACGGCGCCTACACCCCGGCCCAGCCGACCGCTCTGCGTCTCACCGCAGAAACCCAGGCAGGCCGCCGCAACCGCATCGGCACGGTGTTGGTGGAGCCGATCGGGGCTACGGCGGGGTCGAACGGCGGGCCGGCGGCTGCGGTGAACGGGAGCGAATAGCTCTGCCGTTCGTCAGGCCGAGGTGATCGCGACGATGGTCCCGTCCTTGAGGACCCGCACGCGGGCGCGGCGGCTGACGGCGTAGAGGGCTTCGCGGACGGCGTGCTGGCTGGTGTGGAGCCCGTAGTCCGGAGGTAGGTGGCGTGGGTCCCGGATCTCTGTGGTGACGAAAGCCAGCAGGCGGGCAACGGTCTCCGCATCGTCGGCCACGACGGAGATCATCCGCAACAGGGACCGCGTCCCGATGTCCCCGTCGACGGTCGGCTGAGCGTTGACGTGCCGGATCGTCTCCAGCGCGTCCGCTACGCACGACCGGGGAACCTTGAGCACCGCGTAGATCTTGTCGGACAGCAGGCTGAATCGATTGCCCCGGCGCAGGCAGTTGTCGAATGCGGCCTCCGGATCGATCTCCCACAGCCATTGCATGGAGGACGAATCAATTCCGGCCCGGATGGCGGCCCGGGTGAGCCGGCGCGAGAACGCGACGTCGTTGTACGGTGCGAGTACCTGCATCAGACGGCCCCTCACGGACGCGATCCCAATGCTCCTACGGATATCGCGGGACCTGAGAGGGATGAACGGCCTGAGGCGATGCTTCACGATCGCCTCCTGGACCAGGTGGAGATGGCCCGGTGCTCCCCAGGCCGCCAACGTGACCGCGGCGGAGACTGCCACGTTCCGGCTCGGGTGCGCGGTGAGGAACTCCAGTTCATCGACGCTGCCCGGAAGGTGGTCCAGACAGTGCATGGCAAGCCAGCGGATCTGCCAGGGCCTGCTGTCGTCGACGGCGAGGGCCAGGAAGTCCTCCCGCCAGGCCCTGCCGTGCCCCCGCGTGCTGAACTCCGCCAGGCTCACCATGATGAGGACGGCTTCCCACCCGGTGGCGTCGCCGGCTCGGACGAGGTCCAGGAGGGATCGGAAGCCCGGTTCTCCGGCAACGTTCAGATACGTCCCGGCCAGGCTCGAACCACCGCCGAGGTCCCAGCCGCCGTTGCGGTCCGCGAACCGCAGCAGGAGATCCGGCACCGAAGGATCATCGAGCTGCGCCAGCGCGTCACCCACGGCTCGTACGAGGGTGCCGAACCACTCTGATCCTGCCTCCTGCTCCAGAAGGAGAAGAAGAGTGTCGGCAGGGCCACCGGTAGCGCCCAGCGCCTCGGCGATCGCCGCCAGGTGATGCGTTCTGGCGATCGTGTCCATGTCCGACGAAGGACGGGAGTTCTGCAGTTTCGAGAGCTCCTGAAGAAGCGCGGGAACCGCCTGCCCGACCCGCAGTTTCCCCAGGGCTCTGATGAAGTGCTCTCTCACCTCACCGGGCAGTTCGGAACGAAGGGTGAAGAGCCCCAGCAGCCGCTCACCGGCCCCGCGCCCACCGAGGGCACCCAGCGCGTCGACGAGGGCGATCCGCACGTCCTCGGAGTGCTGATCGTCGGCGATGTAGTCGATGATCTCCGGCAGTTGGCGTCCGGAACCGAGCAACCCCACCAGTACCTGCGCCGCCCGCTCCCGGTCCTGCTCGTACGGCGTCTCCTCCAGCAACCGCCAGAGCGACCGCACGATCTGCTGCCGGAGCCGGGTGTCGGCGATGCGCGGGCTTCCGGTGAGACACCGCGCGGCCATCAGCAGATCCGTGTGGAACAGATCGTCGTCCGGCAGGCTGAGCACGTCGTCCTCGCGCCCGGAGCCGTCCGCCGGCAGCTGCAGCAGCCCGAGCAGCAGGGGAGTGGCATCCGGCAGCGATCCCGCGAGCAGCAGGACGACCTCCTCCCACCACGGGTCGTAGCGCCTCGCCGTGGCCACCTCGATCCCTTCGGGACCCCGCTCCCACAGGGCGGTGGCGGTGAAGTGCTCCTGGAGCGTCAGATGCAGAAACCCGTACCAGCCGTGCGCCTGGGCCTTGAGCAGGCCGTACTGGGCGGCGATCTCGTCGAGGATGGCGCGGTTGTCGCCCGGCGGGAGATCGATCGTCGGCAGATACTGCGCGATGAGCGCCAGCAGATCGTCCTCGGCGAAATAGCGCTGGCCCAGCTGGTGGTAGTGCCAGGCGATCTGCTTGAGGAGATCCTGCTTGTTGTCGGTCGTGAAGCGGCTGTACCGGGAGATCTGCCGGTGGGAGTCCCACTCGCGGAGCATCACCTCCACGCACCGGCGGTACAACGCCGCCCGTCGCTCCGGAAGTTCGAGATCCCGCTCGTACACGATGGCGATCAGGCTGAGCAGCAGCGGGTTCGCGGCGAGGGTCTGCAGCCGGGAGTTGCCGGACAGCGCCTGCACCAGACCGTCGGAGCGAACGTCCTTCGGACCGAACCAGTTCGCGATGAACGTCTTGATCTGCGCCCACTCGAAGTCCAGCGCCTCCATCACCTGGAACTGCACCAGCCCGCTGCGCCAGCCGTGCCGCCGACAGGTGACGACCATGGGCGCCTTCGGGAACCGGGCCGCCAGCCGGTTCACCTCGTTGGCCACGCGGTTGTACGCCGCCGTCGCCTCCTCGGTGGAACCCCCGCCCAGCACCTCGTCGAGCCCGTCGAGCAGGAGCGCGGCTGTCCCGTCGGTGAGCTTCGCCTCCATGTGGGCCCGGGAGCCCGCGAACCCGTACCGATCGGCCCAGAATTCGGCCAGGTAGTCGAGCAGGCTGGTGTGGCCGCTGCCGATGAAGTGGTTCAGCTCCACGTAGGCGGGCAGGTCGGGCAGCCCCGGTATCCCGCGCCGGGTCGCGATCCCGAACGCCAGATGCCGCACCATGGTGGTCTTGCCGGCACCGGGATCCCCCACGACAACGATGCGCTGATGCCGCTGCAGCGCCTCCATCGGCGCGAGGGTGGCGGGGGAGGCCCGATCGGGCCTCGGAGGCTTCTTGGGCGCCTCGATCCCTTCCTGGTCGACGACGGCAGACGCCAGATCTTCCAGCTCGATCGCGGTCAGGAGCTCATCGTCGTACAGATACCGCAGCGGCTCCTGCTCCTGCACCCGCACCTGGACGTACAGCTTCTTCAGGTCCAACGGCCGTGACAGGTCGAGAATGCGCAGCATCGACAGCTCGTGCGCCAGCTTCTCGCAGTACTCGGCCGCCCCGAGCTCCACCTCCCGATGGAGCGTCGCCTCCAGCAGCGCGGCCCGCTCCCGCTCCCGCTCGGCCTCCGCCTCGGCGCGCCGCCGCTCCCGCTCGGCCGTCTCCACCTCGTGGTCCCACGTCCGGCGCTTCACCTCCAGATCGACATCGAGCTGGTGCTGCACCTTCTGCGCTTCCAGCTCGGCCGCCCACGTGGCCTTGTCCCGCTCCAACGCCCGCGTGCGGCGTATCTGATAGAGCAGCCCGGCCCCCGCGATGAGCGCCGCCGTGATGGCGCCGAACATCGTGTAGAGCGTGGTGTTGTTCGCAGCAGCCGACTGGAGTAACACGTAACCCCCGAGGCTCAGGTCAGCTGGGCTGAGCGGCGGCGAAGACGACGAAGGCGGCCCAGGAGGCGGCGGGGACGGCGAGGGCCGGTCCATGCGGGTCCTTGGAGTCGCGGATGTGAACGGTGGTGGGGTGGATGGCTACCTCCACGCACTCGCCGCCGCTGCTACCGGAGTGGGTGGACTTGCGCCAGTCGTAGGCGACTTCTACGCAGTCGCCGCCGTTGGAACCGCTGTAGCTGGACTTGAACCACATCAGGTCGCTCATAGCTGTGACGCCAACTCCTTTATCAGGGCCACGGATTCCTCAAGTCCCAGGGCCTGAGTTCGGATCATCGCATACCGCTGGGAGAACCGGGCCACCTCATCGGCGGGTGCAAGGATCTGACTGTTGCCCTGCACTTCGAGGTAGACCAATTGCTTGTGTCCCGGGGTTTCGATCAGAGTCATGGGGCCGTCCAGCCCGGCGTGATTTCCACGAGCCAGCGGCATCACCTGGATGGTGACGTTACGCATGCTTGCGCAACTAAGCAGGTGCTCGCACTGGGCATACATCATGTTGCGCTCGCCCACCTGGCGCCGCAGCACGGACTCCTCGATGACGAAGCTGAGCAACGCGGTGGGCTTGCGGACGAACAGCCCCTTGCGCGCCCCGCGTGCGTCTACCAGCCGGTTGATCTCCTCTTCATCCAGCGGCGGGAACTCGCTGCTGATCACAGCCCGGGCGTACTCCTCGATCTGCAGCAATCCGTGGAGCACGTGGGTGCTGTACGAGGAGATGCTCATAGCCTCCGCTTCCAACTTGGCGAAGTCCTTGAAGTAGGCCGGATACCGGTCATGAGCCAGGTGCTCAGTAGCGATCGCCAGAAGTCCACCCGCCTCCAGCGCCTCATCAGCCGCCGCGATGAACTCAGGCGACGGGATGCGCTCGCACGTCTCGACGGCGCTGACGTACGAGTCGGAGACATGAACCAGCTCGCCCAGCTGGGCCTGCGTGAGGCCGCGCGACTTGCGGAACGTACGCAATAGCTCGGCGAAGTACCGTGCGGTCCCCGAGGATCCAGCGCTCTGACCCATTCTCGCCACCCCACACCCGTCAGCTCGATTCCACACGTCTCCACGGGAGTTCGACCCGAACCCCCACCCAGCCTCTGTCGAGGTTCCGGTCCTGTTCAGGCTAGCTGTGCGTGCCGACAGTGGACGTATGAATACAGAAAGTAACCGAGTGAACGTCCGGCACCCCTGGCTGCCGGTCTCCGGGCACCGGCTTCGCAAGGCCGGCGTCTTCTTCGACGCCGTCCGCGTCGCGGAAGAGGTCGGCGAGGAACTGGCGACGCGGCTCGAAGCTCTCACGAACGGTGAACCGGGGCCGGTGATCGAGGAGTCGGCGGGGTGCCGGTGGATGTACTTCCTGGTTGCGCCCGGGAGTTCCGCGGGGCGCAGCTGGCCACCGGGGACCACCCGTCTGGGATCAGGCGGCCGCGACGCCTACGTCGGCATCCCCGCCCTCGCCGGTCTCACCTGGCCCCTGAGCTGGCGCTGCGCGCCTCGGCCCGACCGCCGGCTCGTCGACCCCGACCTCCTGCACGGAACGCTCTGTGCCCAACTCGGCTGGGAGCCGCGCCCGTTGGAGCGTGGTTGAGGTTCAGGCGGTGCGAAGTGCCCTTCTGCGGCGCTGCGCACCTTGACCGGGCGGAGGGGGAGGCCCCGGCGCTGCGCGCCTGCCAGTGAGCCGCCCCGCTGCGCGGCCCGGTGTTGTGCAGTGAATCCGGTCCGCTGCGCTCCCCGGGTGCGGAGTGGGGCCGGTCCGCTGCGCTCCCCGGATGGGGGCGAATCCTGACGCCTTGAGCCCCATGCGGCCGCAAGGGATCACCCCGTGCGCCTGGATGTCGCCTGAGCAGTCCTCCGGCCACACACGGTGATCCACATCGGGCCCGAAGGCGCCCCCTGAACCCCATGGGTCATCTCTCGTCACACTCGCCCCATATTTCGGCGGGGAGAGTGGGCCGGAGCCCGGCCACGGCCAGAACCCGCCACCGTCAGGGCACCTCCGGCCCCGACCACCCACCACTCGGCCAGGGGAGCGAAGCGGACCGGTTCGCTTCGCATCACCGGGCCGCGCAGCGGGTCGGCTCACTGGCAGGCGCGCAGCGCCGGGGCCTCCCCCTCCGCCCGGTCAAGGCGCGAAGCGACGCAGAAGAGCACTCCGCATCGCTCGAACCCCAGCCACCCACCCCCCCGCACCCGCACACGTACACGAACACACGAGAGGGGGCCCGCCCATCGGGCGAGCCCCCAACCCCTCCCCCCGGAGGGCTACTTGTTGAGTTCCAGCTGGTCGATGATCCAGCTGCCCAGTTCCTCCGTCATGAGGGTGTGTTCCTCGTTCTGGGAGGCGCACAGGAACGCGTCGAGCTCGCTTTCCTGGGACGGGATCGCGCTGATGTCGGCGTAGAGGTCCTCGTGGGTGTCGATGTCGCGGATGGCGACGGCGCTGACGGCCGGGACGAAGGCGATCGAGCGGTAGTGGGCGGTGGCGGGCTGGTCGGCGCCGTTGAGTTCGTCGGCGGCGATGCCGAAGGATTCGAGGGTTCCGCCGGGAGCTCCGTCCATTTCGGGCAGCCCTGAGGTGTGGACCTCCTTGGCGGTCTGGAGGAACAGCTTGAGGTAGGCCACGAGTTGGTTCTCGGTGTCGTCCTGGAGGTACAGGGCGGTGTTCTTGAAGAGACCGCCGGTGATCTCCAGCGCCAGCTCACCGGCCGGGACGTCGTTGGGGGTGCCGGTACCGGAGCCGTTGGCGACGCCGATCTTGCGGATCCCGTTCGGGTTGAGGGGGCCGGTCGGCCACCATCCGTACTCCGCCAGCTTCGCGAGGAAGTCCGTACGGTTCTGGTGCTGGATGGGCTCCGCGGCGATGCTCGCCTTGTGCCGCCACATGAGTTCGGTGGCGGCCTCGCTGTTGATCATGTTCTGCATGCCGTCGCTGATCGGCGCCAGGAAGTGCGCCAGCCCCTGGAGGCTCAGCGGGATCCAGGCGCCCCGGTGCGGGCTGTCGTAGGAGATGTAGGTGCCGACCTCGTGGTTGCTGCCCTCGTGCTCCATCTTGGCGAGGGCGAACCGGGTGACGAGCCCGCCCATGCTGAACCCGCCGACCGTCATGAGGTCGCTCTTGTTCGCGCGCTGGTCCTTCGCGCGGTTGATACAGGAGATCGCGACCTCCGCGTTCTTCAGGATCGACGCGGACCGCTCGGCGTAGCCGAGGATGATCAAGTCATAGCCGCGGGCGCCCAGTTCGCGGACGAACGGGTACTCGCCGTGGTCCAGCCCTTCCCAGAACAGGAAGAGATTGCTCGGTCCCATCGAGAAGCCGTCGCTCAGGATGACGGGCTTCACCAGTTCCGTGTGGCCCTCGGCGTAGAACACCCAGGCGGTGCCGCCCTCGAACTCCCAGGTCTCGTCGACCACGGGCCCGACGTGCGGGTCGCCTGTCACGCGGGCGGTGGTGGCTCCCAGCGAGCCGAACGGTTGAACAGCAGGTCCGGTCATAGGTCGGTCCCCTCCTATGTGCCCCATGGGCCCGTGGGCCCCTCGTGCTGCCGGTGGCCGCCGGCGGTGTCCTCGGCGGCCACCGGGAACGTATCGCCGGGAGCGGAAGAAGTAATCCGAACATGACCGAACATCAGCAATAAGGCTAAAAGACGCTTATAGCGTGATCAGGTGGCCCATTAGGCCGTCTTGCGCACCGGGTTGGACCGCCGCCTCGGACACCGTCCTCGCGGGCGCTTTATGCTCGCCGGTATGAGCGATGCGACCCCGCTGGGGCCCGAGGACCTGAAGATCATCACCCTGGCGCGGTCCGCCCGGGCCCGCAACGGCGTGCCCGAGGGCGCGGCCGTACGCGACGAGACCGGCCGTACGTACGTCGCCGGCACCGTCGCGCTGGACTCGCTGAAGCTCAGCGCCCTGCAGACCGCCGTCGCCATGGCGGTCGCCAGCGGCGCGCAGTCCCTGGAGGCGGCGGCCGTCGTCACCGCCGCCGAGACCCCGGCCGGCGCCGACCGGGCCGCCGTCCGCGACCTCGGCGGACCGGAGACCCCGGTGCACCTGGCGGGCCCCGACGGGACGCTGCGCGTCACGGTCTCCGCGGGCTGACCGAAAGCCCCGGACGCACAGCGCTCAGAGCGCGTCGGGTCCGCGCTCGCCCGTGCGGACCCGTACCGCCGTCTCGACCGGCACCGACCAGACCTTGCCGTCGCCGATCTTGCCGGTGCGGGCGGCGTTCACGACCGCTTCGATGACGGCCTCGGCGTCGGCGTCCTCCACCAGGACCTCGATCCGGACCTTCGGCACCAGGTCGACGCGGTACTCGGCCCCCCGGTAGACCTCCGTGTGGCCGCGCTGGCGCCCGTAGCCGCTGGCCTCGGTGACGGTGAGGCCGTGGACGCCGAGCTCCAGGAGCGCCGTCTTCACCTCGTCCAGCTTGAACGGCTTGATGACGCCGGTGACCAGCTTCATTCGGCGGAGCTCCTGTTCTTGGCGTGGGCAAGGGCCTGGGCGAGAGCCGAGGCGTGCACGTGCGGGGCGCCCTGCGAGACGACGCCGTGATCGTATGCCGACTCCGCGTGCACGGTCAGGTCGAGGCCGGTGAGTTCGTCCTCCGCCGAGACCCGGAAGCCCATCAGCCGGTCGATGACCTTCCCGATCCCGTACGTGACGGTGAACGCGTACGCCCCGACGGCCGCCACCGCGACGGCCTGCCTGCCGAGCTGGCCGAGGCCGCCGTCGTAGAACAGGCCCTCGGGGCCGCCGGTCATGGTGGCGGTGGCGAGGAAGCCGATGAGCAGGGTTCCGACGATGCCGCCGATGAGGTGCACCCCGACCACGTCGAGGGAGTCGTCGTAGCCGAGCCGGAACTTCCAGCTGACGGCGAACGAGCAGAGCACCCCGGCGGCCAGGCCCACGACCAGCGCCCCCATCAGGTCCACCGACCCGCAGGCCGGGGTGATCGCGACCAGGCCGGCCACCGCACCGGACGCGGCACCCAGCGTCGTGGCGTGGCCGTCGCGGCGCTTCTCCACGCTCAGCCAGCCGAGCAGGCCTGCGCAGCCCGCGACCTGGGTGTTGAGGAACGCGGCCGCGGCCAGGCCGTTCGCGCCGAGTGCCGAGCCCGCGTTGAAGCCGAACCAGCCGAACCAGAGCAGCCCGGCGCCGAGCACCACCAGCGGAAGGTTGTGCGGCCGCATGGCCTCCTTGCGGAAGCCGAGCCGCGGGCCGTGGACCAGCGCCAGCGCCAGTCCCGAAGCGCCGGAGCAGACCTCGACGACGGTGCCGCCCGCGAAGTCCAGTGCGCCCAGTTTCGCCACGATCCAGCCACCGGTGCCGAAGACCCAGTGGGCCACCGGGACGTATACGAGAAGCGTCCAGACGAGCACGAACGCCACCCAGGCGCCGAACTTCGCGCGGTCGGCGATGGCGCCGCTGATCAGTGCGGCCGTGACGACGGCGAAGGTCAGCTGGAACGTGGCGAACAGCAGCGTCGGGACATGGCCCGTGACGCTCGTCGGGCCGATGTCGTGCATGCCCAGATGGTCCAGGCCGCCGATCAGCCCGAGGCCGCCGGCGTCCGGGCCGAAGGCGAGCGAATAGCCCGCGACCAGCCAGACCACCGTCACCAGCGCGATCGACACGAAGCTCATCATGAGCATGTTGAGGACGCTCTTCGTGCGGACCATTCCGCCGTAGAAGAGGGCCAGGCCCGGTGTCATCAGCAGGACGAGCGCGGTGGCGGCGAGCAGCCAGGCGGTGTCTCCGGAGTCGATTCCGGCCGACAGATACGGCACGAGGACTTCCCTTCCCGGGGCGGCGGGGGGTGGTGCACGGCGGTGGATGGACCCGAGCCTCACGGTCGGCGGTTTCCGGATGTGGGCAGACGTGTTTCCGCCGTGTTTCGTGTTGCGGAGGAGTTTCCGGCAGCTCACATCCGGCCGCCGCCCGGGTTCACGGGTGCCGGTGTGACCCGGGCCCGCCGCGATCGGGGAGAATGGGCCGCATGAGCGCCAGTCCCCAGTCCTCCGAGGCCGTCCACCGGTCCGGCTTCGCATGCTTCGTCGGCCGCCCCAACGCGGGCAAGTCGACCCTCACGAACGCTCTCGTCGGCATCAAGGTCGCCATCACCTCAAGCCGGCCGCAGACCACCCGGCACACGGTGCGCGGCATCGTGCACCGCCCTGACGCGCAGTTGATCCTCGTCGACACCCCTGGACTGCACAAGCCGCGCACGCTGCTGGGCGAGCGGCTCAACGACGTGGTCCGCTCGACCTGGGCCGAGGTCGACGTGATCGGTTTCTGTGTGCCGGCCGACCAGAAGCTCGGCCCCGGTGACAAGTACATCGCCAAGGAACTCGCCGGGGTCCGCAAGACCCCCAAGATCGCGATCGTCACCAAGACGGACCTGGTCGACGACAAGGTGCTCCGTGAGCAGCTGCTCGCGATCGCGGAGCTCGGCCGCGAGCTGGGCATCGAGTGGGCGGAGATCATCCCCGTCTCGGCCGTCGCGGATGTCCAGGTCGGCCTGCTCGCCGACCTGATCATCCCGCTGCTCCCGGAGGGCCCGCAGCTCTACGCGGACGGCGACCTCACCGACGAGCCCGAGCAGATCATGGTCGCGGAACTGATCCGCGAGGCCGCGCTCGAAGGCGTACGGGACGAGCTGCCGCACTCCATCGCGGTCGTCGTCGAGGAGATGATCCCGCGCGAGGACCGGCCGAAGGACAAGCCGCTGCTCGACATCCACGCCAACATCTACATCGAGCGGTCCAGCCAGAAGGGCATCATCATCGGCCCCAAGGGCGCCCGCCTCAAGGACGTCGGCACCAAGTCGCGCAAGCACATCGAGGCGCTGCTCGGCACGCCGGTCTTCCTCGATCTGCATGTGAAGATCGCCAAGGACTGGCAGCGCGACCCGAAGCAGCTGCGCAAGCTCGGGTTCTGACGGTCGTGGCCCCGAACGCCGGCCGGCGTTCGGGGCCACCCGTCACGCACCTTCCTTGAGCACCGTCTGGATCAGATCGCGCTGCGCGTCCGTCAGGTGCGGGTCCGCGCAGTGGACGGTGCGGCCGTCGACGGTGATCTCGTAGTGGAAACCGTCCGGCACCCCGCGGTCCGGCGCGGAACCGCCCTGCTCGACGGCCTCGAGGGCCACACCGTGCAGATGAGCGGCATCGGGCCGGCCGGTGGTGTCCAGCACGGCCCGACGCTCGATTCCGGCGAAGCCGCCGGAACGGATGACTTCAATGCGCACGGTGCTCCTCAGCCCTCGTGACCCCACGTGCCGTCCGGCCGTCAGGTCTAGCGCGGGAGGTCCGCGCCATTGCCCGTCGACGTCGGGACGCCGACCTGCGACCACGCCTTCAGTACGGCCTGGTGCGCCTCGCCTTCCCCGAACCGCGCCTGAGCGGCGGAGACGGTCAGCCGGGCGAACTCGGCGAACGTCGCCTTCGTGGAGATCTCCCCGCCGGTCAGCACGTCGTACCAGATCTGCCCGGCCTTCTCCCAGGCATACCCGCCGAGGGACTCGGCCACCAGGTAGAAGGCGTGGTTGGGGATGCCGGAGTTGATGTGCACGCCGCCGTTGTCACGGCCGGTCGTCACATACTGGTCCATGCTGCCGGGCTGCGGGTCCTTGCCGAGCTGGGGGTCGTCGTAGGCCGTGCCCGGCGCCCTCATCGAGCGCAGCGCGTCACCGTGGATGTTCGGGCCGAGCAGTCCGGCGCCGATGAGCCAGTCGGCCGTATCGGCCGTCTGCTGCAGTGAGTACTGCTTGATGAGCGAGCCGAACACGTCGGACATCGACTCGTTGAGCGCGCCCGACTGGCCGAAGTAGGTCAGGTTCGCCGTGTACTGGGTCACGCCGTGGGTCAGCTCGTGGCCGATCACGTCGATCGGCAGGGTGAAGTCGAGGAAGATCTCGCCGTCGCCGTCCCCGAACACCATCTGCTCACCGTTCCAGAAGGCGTTGTTGTACCCCTGGCTGTAGTGCACGGTCGCGTTGAGCGGCAGGCCCTGGTCGTCGATCGAGTGCCGTCCGTACGCCTTGAGGTACAGCTCGAAGGTGGCGCCGAGACCCGCGTGCGCGCGGTTGACGGTCTGGTCCTTGCTGTCCTTGTCGGCCTCGCCGCGGCACTTCCGGCCCGGGAGCGCCGTCTGGTGCTTGGCGTCGAAGATCGTGCGTTTCGGCTGGTCGGAGACGATCGCGCCGGCGATGGAAGGAGCGCCGATGACGGTGGTCAGCCGGCGGTGAGTGCGCTCGTAGGCATCCCGTTCCAGGGTGCGGCGGCCGAGATCGGAGAGTGCGCGGTCCTCGGACGTGGCCATCTTGTCGAGGACGTGCGGAGGAATGATCGTGCAGAAAGTAGGTGTCGCGTCCATGGCGGCAATGTGGCACGTGGCGACGGGACTGTCACTGCTTGCAACGATGATTACTGAAAAGGGACGGAAGATCATGTTTTTACTGGACAGAACCACTCGTCTTGCATACTGAGAGGGAGCGCGCTTCGGGTGCGATTTCCGAGCGGGCTCGGCTATGGTCGTCCACATCATGCGTTTCGGGCTGCTTCTCCTTAGCTGCCGCGGCGAGGGCCTGTAGTCGTAGGCCGACCCCCTCCCCGCGGAGTTCTGGCGTGCGCATCGCCGTCGGCCGTACTGGAGCCGGACCCATGAGGAGCCCACCGCAGATGTCCCAGAACCCCGCGAATTCCGTAGGCCGCCCCACGCCCATCACGGCGGCGAGCGTGCGCCAGCGCCCCACCTCGATGCCGATCCACAAGTACGCGCCCTACGACGCCGTCGACATCGCCGACCGCACCTGGCCGAACGCGCGGATCACCAAGGCGCCGCGCTGGCTCTCCACGGACCTGCGGGACGGCAACCAGGCCCTGATCGACCCGATGTCCCCGGCGCGCAAGCGGGCGATGTTCGATCTGCTGGTGAAGATGGGCTACAAGGAGATCGAGGTCGGTTTCCCGTCGTCCGGCGAGACCGACTTCGCGTTCGTGCGCTCCATCATCGAAGAGGGCGCGATCCCCGAGGACGTGACGATCTCCGTCCTGACGCAGGCCCGCGAGGAGCTGATCGAGCGGACCGTCGAGTCGCTGGTCGGCGCCCGCCAGGCCACCGTGCACCTGTACAACGCGACCGCGCCGGTCTTCCGCCGGGTGGTCTTCCGCGGCACCAAGGAGCAGGTCAAGGCCATCGCCGTGGACGGCACGCGGCTGGTCATGGAGTACGCGGAGAAGATCCTGGGCTCCGACACGGTCTTCGGCTACCAGTACAGCCCGGAGATCTTCACCGACACCGAGCTGGACTTCGCCCTGGAGGTCTGCGAGGGCGTCATGGACGTCTGGCAGCCGGAGGCCGGCCGCGAGATCATCCTGAACCTGCCGGCGACCGTCGAGCGCTCCGCCGCCAGCACGCACGCCGACCGCTTCGAGTGGATGTCGCGCAACCTGTCGCGCCGCGAGAACGTGTGCCTGTCGGTGCACCCGCACAACGACCGGGGCACCGCGGTGGCCGCCGCCGAGCTGGCGATCATGGCGGGTGCGGACCGGATCGAGGGCTGCCTGTTCGGGCAGGGCGAGCGCACCGGCAACGTCGACCTGGTCACCCTGGGCATGAACCTGTTCAGCCAGGGCGTGGACCCGGAGATCGACTTCTCGCAGATCGACGAGATCCGCCGCACCACCGAGTACTGCAACCAGATGGAGATCCACCCGCGCCACCCGTACGCGGGCGACCTGGTCTACACGTCCTTCTCCGGCTCCCACCAGGACGCCATCAAGAAGGGCTTCGAGGCGATGGAGGCCGACGCGGCCGCCGCCGGCAAGACCGTCGACGAGATCCCGTGGGCGGTCCCGTACCTGCCGATCGACCCGAAGGACGTCGGCCGCTCCTACGAGGCCGTCATCCGGGTCAACTCGCAGTCCGGCAAGGGCGGTATCGCGTACGTCCTGAAGAACGACCACAAGCTGGACCTGCCGCGCCGGATGCAGATCGAGTTCTCCAAGATCATTCAGACCAGGACCGACGACGTGGGCGGCGAGATCACGCCCGCCGAGATCTGGGCGTCCTTCCGCGACGAGTACCTGCCGACGACGGAGAACGCCTGGGGCCGCATCGAACTGCGCTCCGCCCAGGCCGAGACCACGACCGACGGCGGCGACGCGCTGACCGTGGAAGCCGTCGTGGACGGTGTCGCGACGGTGCTCAACGGTCGCGGCAACGGTCCGATCTCCGCGTTCTTCGACGCACTGTCCTCGGTGGGCATCGACGCGCGGCTGCTGGACTACACCGAGCACACGCTGAGCGAGGGCGCGAGCGCCCGGGCGGCGTCGTACATCGAGTGCGCGATCGACGGCAAGGTGCTGTGGGGCATCGGCATCGACCCCAACACCACGCGCGCCTCCCTGAAGGCGGTCGTCTCGGCCGTCAACCGGGCGGCCCGCTGAGTGACGCCTTCGGGTGAGTACATCCGTTCCTGAGCCCGTCCGGCCGGCTCGCGGACGAACTCCTACGGCAACGGCCGCGGCGGCCTTCACAGGCCCGCCGCGGCCGTTGGCGCGTCCGGGGACCTGGGCGGAACGGACCCCGGAACGTGCCCGGTACGCCCGGAAACCCCTGTCCTGTGCCCACCGGCCGCAGGGGTGCCGGCCAACAGCGAGATCACGTCAATCCTCTTCCCGGGCCGACCCGCTGTGACCTGCTACGACTCCGTGCGGAGGCGGCCGATCCGGAAATCCCCCCTTACGCGGTACTGACTGCGCGTCATTGGTGTGGCTAACATCACGGCAGCAGTAACGGCACCGTTGCCGAGGCGTTACGCACATGTGCGTGCCGGATCGGTGCGTACCGGGACGAAACGCCGGAGGGTGCAACGTGGTTCAGCTGCGAGGGCTGTGCTTCTGGGGTGTGCGCACCGCATGGCACACCGAGGACGACGGCGAGTTCTTCTGCCCCGACTGCGGTGGCGACCGTGCTTATCACCGGCGCAGCGGCACGCGGCGCCTCACCGTGCTCAACGTTCCCCTGCTGACGCGGGGACCGGCCGGTGTGGTCATCGAATGCAGCGGCTGCCACGGGCACTTCGGTGCCGAGACGCTCGACCACCCCACGACGGCCCGGTTCTCCGCGATGCTGCGCGACGCGGTCCACACCGTCGCACTCGCCGTGCTGACGGCGGGCGGGGCCACGGGCCGGCCGGCCCGGGAGGAAGCCGTGCGCGCGGTGCGCGCCGCCGGCTTCGCCGACTGCACGGAGGACCAGCTCCTCGGACTGCTGGCGGCGATCGTCGCCGACGCGGGCCGGTTCCCCGGCGCCGCCGACGCCCTCGGCCCCGACTCCTTCGCCGACGCCCTCGACGGCTGCGGCAGTTGGCTCTCCATCGAGCTCCACGAGGCCCTGGAGCCGCTCTCCGCGCACCTCGCGCCCCAGGGGCGCGAACGGATCCTGCTGCAGGGCGCGCGGATCGCCCTCGCCGACGGTCCCTACCTTCCCGCCGAGCGGGAGGCGCTGGTCGCGGTCGGCCGCTGTCTGTCGCTGCCCGCGGGGGACACCGACCGGCTCCTCGCCGAGGCCGCGGGCGCACCGTCCTGACACAGCCTCCGGATGCCGGGCGGCGCGCCCCCCCGGGCGCGGCCGTCCGGGTGACAGTGAATCGTTTCCGCAGGTCGGTGAGGTGCAACGCCGGCGCATCGACGGAAGGGCTCAGGCGTTCAGTACGCCTTCTCACAGGAGCCTGTCCCCATGCGCATTCGTCATTCGGTCGCCGCGTCCCTCGGCGCCCTCGCCCTCGTCCTGACCCTGTCCGCCCCGGCGGACGCGGCCGACGGGACCTTCGTCTACACGTACTCCGGCCTGGACGGCAGCCCACAGTCGGCCACCCTGGACAACCCGCCGAACCGGGAGTGCATCACCCTCCCCGAGGTCGCCGACCCGTCGTCGAGCTCGCCCGCGCACTCTCCGCTGAACCGCACCGACGCCACCGCCGTCGTCTTCACCGACCCCGGCTGCGAGGGTGACTCCTACCGGCTGCGGCCCTTCACCGGCCACGGCTCCGAGCGGCTGAAGCTGCGCTCCGTCCTGTTCGTCTGACCGTCCTGCTGCGCCCCGGTACGAGCCGCTCGGAGCCCGTACCGGGGCACAGCGGTCGCTGCACGGGCCAGGGTGCCCGGAGGCCCCTTCCCGTACGGGACAATGGGCCGTATGAGTCTGTTCCGCGACGACGGCATCGTGCTGCGCACCCAGAAGCTGGGTGAGGCGGACCGGATCATCACGCTGCTCACCCGCAGACACGGGCGGGTGCGGGCGGTGGCCCGTGGGGTCCGCCGCACGAAATCGAAGTTCGGGGCGCGGCTGGAACCGTTCAGCCATGTCGACGTGCAGTTGTTCGCGCGGGGCGGGGAACTCGTCGGACGCGGGCTGCCGTTGTGCACACAGGGTGAGACGATCGCTCCGTACGGTAGCGCCATCGCGGCCGACTACGACCGCTACACCGCCGGCACGGCGATGCTGGAGACGGCGGAACGGTTCACCGACCACGAGGGCGAACCGGCCGTCCAGCAGTACCTGCTCCTCGTCGGCGCCCTGCGCACCCTGGCGGCGGGCGAGCACCAGCCACGGCTGATCCTCGACGCGTTCCTGCTGCGCTCACTGGCCGTGAACGGCTATGCGCCCAGCTTCGACAACTGTGCCAAATGCGGTATGGACGGGCCGAATCGGTTCTTTTCGGTAGGGGCGGGAGGAGTCGTCTGCGCCGAGTGCCGTGTGCCGGGAAGCGTCGTACCCTCACGGGAGTCCCTGGAACTGCTCGGCGCGCTGCTGGGCGGGGACTGGGAGACGGCGGACGCCTGCGAGCCGCACTTCTGCCGGGAGGGCAGCGGGCTGGTCGCGGCGTATCTGCAGTGGCACCTGGAGCGTGGGCTGCGGTCGCTGAAGTTCGTCGAGAAGTAGCGCGCGGCAGCGCGCGGTGGACCGAGCAGTACGCAGTACCGAGATGTAGGAGAGGCAACGCGCATGGCACGTCGCGGGATTCTGGGCCGTTCCCGACCGGAGTACCGGACTCCGGACCCACACCCGTCCGGTGCGGTGCCCCCGAAGATCCCGGGGGAGCTGGTGCCGCAGCACGTCGCCATCGTCATGGACGGCAACGGCCGCTGGGCGAAGGAGCGCGGCCTGCCGCGCACCGAGGGCCACAAGGTCGGCGAGTCCGTCGTCCTCGACGTCCTCAAGGGCAGCATCGAGCTGGGCGTCAAGAACCTCTCCCTGTACGCCTTCTCGACCGAGAACTGGAAGCGCTCGCCCGACGAGGTGCGCTTCCTGATGAACTTCAACCGGGACGTCATCCGCCGCCGCCGCGACGAGATGGACGAGCTCGGCATCCGCATCCGCTGGGTGGGCCGGATGCCCAAGCTGTGGAAGTCCGTCGTCCAGGAGCTCCAGGTCGCCCAGGAGCAGACGAAGGACAACGACGCCATGACGCTGTACTTCTGCGTCAACTACGGCGGCCGAGCGGAGATCGCGGACGCGGCCGCCGCCATGGCGGCGGACGTGAAGGCCGGCAAGCTCGACCCCTCCAAGGTCAACGAGAAGACCTTCGCGAAGTACCTGTACTACCCGGACATGCCGGACGTGGACCTCTTCATCCGCCCCTCCGGCGAGCAGCGCACCTCCAACTTCCTGCTCTGGCAGACCGCCTACGCCGAGATGGTCTTCCAGGACGTCCTGTGGCCCGACTTCGACCGCCGCGACCTCTGGCGCGCCTGCCACGAATTCGCCTCCCGCGACCGCCGCTTCGGCGGCGCCCTCCCGAACGACCTCGTCCCGGACGCCGATAAGCGCGGCTGAGCAGGGCGTGCGTCGCGGCTGAGCACAAAAGCCGATGGTCCGCCGCCTACCCGCGGCGGACCATCGGCTTTGCTATGACGTGCGGGACCGCGCAGCGGTCAGGCGTCCTTCGGGGGAGCCGCGGTGGCGCATTCGGCGCAGGTGCCGAAGATCTCCACCGTGTGGGCGACGTTGACGAAGCCGTGGTCGGTGGCGATGGCCTCGGCCCACTTCTCGACGGCCGGGCCCTCGACCTCGACGGCCTTGCCGCACATGCGGCAGACGAGGTGGTGGTGGTGGCCGTCGGAGCAGCGGCGGTAGACGGACTCGCCGTCGTCCGTGCGCAGCACGTCGACCTCGCCGGCGTCGGCGAGGGACTGCAGCGTGCGGTAGACGGTGGTGAGGCCGACGGAGTCGCCGCGGTGCTTGAGAAGGTCGTGGAGGTCCTGGGCGCTGCGGAATTCCTCGACCTCGTCGAGCGCGGCGGCGACGGCAGCGCGCTGCCGGGTCGATCGGCCCTGCACGGGGGGCTTGGTGGTCGTCACCGACGCCTCCTTCTCGGTCGTCACCGTCACCGTCCAGATGTCCGGTCGGTCGTCATTGTGTCAGGCCACAGGGCCTAAACCCGAACGTCGTCCTGGGGGACGCGCGCGGCGGGTACCTCCAGGGTGCACCGTTCCGCGGCGGCAGCGGAACCTCGGGCCCGTTTTCTTGCGAGCGGACCGGCGAGCAGGGCCAGGGCGATGAAGATGGCGATGGCCAGCAGAACGATCGTCGGTCCCGACGGAACGTCCACGTAGAACGACGTGACGGCTCCGGAGAGCGACACCGTCACACCGATGAGGACGGCCAGGGCGAACGTCATCGCGAAGCTGCGGGAGAGCTGCTGGGCCGCGGCGACCGGGACGACCATGAGGGCGCTGACGAGCAGCAGGCCGACGACGCGCATCGCGACGGTGACGGTGACGGCGGCGGTGACCGCCACGAGCAGGTTCAGCAGCCGGACCGGCAGCCCCGTGACGCGGGCGAACTCCTCGTCCTGGCAGATCGCGAAGAGCTGCCGGCGCAGCCCGACTGTGACGAGCACCACGAACGCGGCGAGCACGCAGATGGTCGTGACGTCCTGCGGTGAGACGGTGTTGAGCGAGCCGAAGAGGTACGTGACGAGGTTCGCGTTGGAGCCCGTGTCGGACATGCTCATCAGCATCACGCCGCCGGCCATGCCGCCGTAGAACAGCATCGCTAGAGCGATGTCGCCGTGCGTCTTGCCGTACCAGCGGATCAGCTCGATGGCGACGGAGCCGACGACGGCCACGGCGGTGGCCATCCAGATGGGGCTGGCGTTGAGCAGGAAACCCAGGCCGACGCCGGTCATCGCGACATGGCCGATGCCGTCGCCCATCAGCGCCTGGCGGCGCTGGACGAGGTAGATGCCGATGGCGGGGGCGGTGATGCCGACCAGGACGGCCGCGATCAGGGCCCGCTGCATGAAGGCGTAGTCGAGGATGTCCATCAGCTCAGCAGCCCCGTCCTGATCGGTTCGGCGTCGTGTGCGGCGTGCGGGTGCACATGGTCGTGGCCGGGCAGCGCGTGCTGGCCGACGGCGCGCGGCGGCGGTCCGTCGTGGACGACGCAGCCGTCCCGCAGTACCACCGCGCGGTCGATCAGCGGCTCCAGCGGCCCGAGCTCGTGCAGGACGAGCAGCACGGTGGCGCCGCCCGCGACCTGCTCGCGCAGGGTGCCGGCCAGGATCTCCTGGCTGGCGACGTCCACGCCCGCCATCGGCTCGTCCATGATCAGCAGTTCGGGCTCCACGGCCAGCGCGCGGGCGATGAGCACCCGCTGGTGCTGCCCGCCGGACAGCGCGTTGACGGAGTCCCTGGCGCGGTCGGCCATACCGACCAGCTCCAGCGCCCGGTCGACCGCCGCGCGGTCGGCCCGGCCGAGCGGCCGCAGCCGGGTACGGGCCAGCCGGCCGGCGGAGACGACCTCGCGGACGGTCGCCGGCACGCCGCTCGCGGCGGTGGTGCGCTGCGGGACGTAGCCGATCCTGGCCCAGTCGCGGAAGCGCTTGAGCGGGGTGCCGAACAGCTCGAGACGGCCCTCGCTGAGCGGCACCTGGCCGACGACGGCGCGGACCGCCGTCGATTTGCCCGAGCCGTTCGCGCCGAGCAGCGCGACGACCTCGCCGCGGCCGACCGCCAGGTCCACCCCGCGCAGTACGGGCCGGGATCCGAGCGAGGCCGTCGCCCCGCGCAGGGATATGACCGGGACCGGCTCCCTGTCCGCCTCCGTCATGCCTGCCTCCTTCACCAGGTGCTCCGTCATCTGCTCGGTCATCGCGTCCTTCACTTGCTGCCGAGTGCCGTCTGCAGAGCCTTGAGGTTGCTCTGCTGGACCTCGAAGTAGTCGGTGCCCTTGGACTTGTCGGTGATGCCCTCGAGGGGGTCCAGTACATCGGTCTTCAGCTTCAGGTCGCCGGCCAGGGTCTTGGCGGTGGCGTTGCTGGCGAGCGTCTCGAAGAAGACCGTCGAGACGTGGTGCTTCGCGGAGAGCTGCTGCAGAGCCTTGATGCGGGCGCCGCTGGGCTCGGCCTCGGGGTCGATGCCGCCGATGGCCTCCTCGACCAGGCCGTAGCGCTCGGCGAGGTAGCCGAAGGCCGCGTGGGTGGTGATGAAGGTGTCGGAGGCGCGGTTCTTGAGACCGTCCTTGAACTGGTTGTTCAGCGCGTCCAACTTCTTGACCAGCACGTCCGTGTTCTTCTGGTACGTGGCGGCGTTGTCCGGGTCGGCCTTGGCGAGCGTGGCGTTGACGCCCTTGGCGACCTCGGCGTACTTCACCGGGTCGAGCCAGATGTGCGGGTCAGCGCCGGCCTCGCCCTCGCCCTCGCCCTCGCCCTCGCCGGAGTGGTTGTCGCCGGTGGTGTGCGCATGGCCGTCGACCTCGGTGCCGTGCTCCTCGAGCGTGGTCAGCGAGGCGGCGTCGGCGGTGTTCTTCACACCGGACTGCTTGACGGCCTCGTCGACGGCGGGCTGCAGGCCCTTGAGATAGACGATCACGTCGGCCTTGCCGAGGGCGGCGGTCTGCCGCGGGGTGAGCTCCAGATCGTGCGGCTCGACGCCCGGCTTGGTGAGCGCCGTCACGGCGACGTGGTCGCCGCCGATCTCCTTCGCCAGGAATTCCATGGGGTAGAAGGACGCCGTGACCTTCAGTTTCCCGCTGCTCCCCACGCCGTCCGCGGCGTCCGAAGCCGAGCAGGCACTCAGTGTGAGCAGGCCCAGGGCGGCGGTTCCGGCGACGGCGGCGGGTATCAGACGGTGGCGTTTGTTCATGACACTCATTTTCATCTGAAGTGGAAACGATTGTCAATTGCCCTCGATCCCTGGAGTTCCGCCGGAACCGATTTGATATGGGGACAGGGCCCGCCGGTAACCTGGGGCAACTGACCGCTTCGTCGTACTGAAGAGAGCACCGTGGCCGCCGACAAGATCGACACCATCGTCAGCCTGAGCAAGCGCCGAGGCTTCGTATTCCCGTGCAGTGAGATCTACGGCGGCTCGCGGGCCGCCTGGGACTACGGGCCGCTCGGCGTCGAGCTCAAGGAGAACATCAAGCGCCAGTGGTGGCGCTCCATGGTCACCTCGCGCGACGACGTTGTCGGACTCGACTCGTCGGTCATCCTGGCGCGCGAGGTCTGGGAGGCGTCCGGCCACGTCGCGACGTTCTCGGACCCGCTGACCGAGTGCACCTCCTGTCACAAGCGCTACCGCGCGGACCACCTGGAGGAGGCGTACGAGTCCAAGCACGGCCGTCCGCCGGCCAACGGTCTCGCCGACATCAACTGCCCGAACTGCGGCAACAAGGGCGCCTTCACGGAGCCCAAGCAGTTCTCCGGCATGCTGCAGACGCACCTCGGCCCGACCCAGGACGCGGGCTCCGTCGCGTACCTGCGGCCGGAGACCGCCCAGGGCATCTTCACCAACTTCGCCCAGGTGCAGACGACCTCGCGCAAGAAGCCGCCGTTCGGTATCGCCCAGACCGGCAAGAGCTTCCGCAACGAGATCACGCCCGGCAACTTCATCTTCAGGACCCGTGAGTTCGAGCAGATGGAGATGGAGTTCTTCGTCAAGCCGGGCGAGGACGAGCAGTGGCACGAGTACTGGATGGAGCAGCGCTGGAACTGGTACACCGGCCTGGGCCTCAACCCGGACAACATGCGCTGGTTCGAGCACGCCAAGGAGAAGCTGTCCCACTACTCGAAGCGCACCACTGACATCGAGTACCGCTTCAACTTCGGCGGCAACGAGTTCTCCGAGCTGGAGGGTGTGGCCAACCGCACCGACTTCGACCTCAAGGCGCACTCCGAGGCCTCCGGCCAGGACCTCTCGTACTTCGACCAGGAGGCCGGCGAGCGCTGGTTCCCGTACGTCATCGAGCCGGCGGCGGGCGTGAACCGCGCCATGCTCGCCTTCATGCTCGACGCGTACAACGAGGACGAGGCGCCCAACGCCAAGGGCGTCATGGAGAAGCGCACGGTCATGCGCCTCGACCCGCGCCTGGCGCCGGTCAAGGTCGCCGTCCTGCCGCTGTCCCGCAACCCGCAGCTCTCGCCGAAGGCCAAGGGCCTGGCGACCGACCTGCGGAAGAACTGGAACATCGAGTTCGACGACGCGGGTGCCATCGGCCGCCGCTACCGTCGTCAGGACGAGATCGGTACGCCGTTCTGCGTCACCGTCGACTTCGACACCCTCGACGACAACGCGGTGACGGTGCGCGAGCGCGACACCATGAAGCAGGAGCGCGTGTCGCTGGACCAGATCCAGTCGTACCTGGGTGGCCGACTGCTCGGCTGCTAGGGCGGGTTGCACAAGGTTCGCCGCAAACGCCGGCGGGGCTGGAAATTCCAGCCCCGCCGGCGTTTGCGTTTGCGTGTGCGGACGCATGAACTGAGCCCCAGCGTCAGCTGGGGGAGTTCGTGCGTGCGGACGCCCGTACGGCCAGTGCCGCGCACAGCGCGGCCAGCGGCAGTTCGAGGCAGGCCGCCATCAGGAGCGCGGATGCGATATCTGCTCCAGGGGCGGCCGTCGTGACGTCGAACCAGGCGTCGACGACCAGCAGCATCGCGGTGGCGGCCGCCGCGAGACCGCGGCGGTGGTCGCGGCGGCGCAGGAGCAGGCCGGTGCCGATGAGGCCGACGGCCTCCAGGGCGTCCAGGCCCACCCAGGCGGTCGACCAGTGGGACGCCTGCGCGGTGTCCGGCAGCGAGGTCGCGAGGATGAACAGCCAGGGGACCAGGGCCAGTCCGAGCGCGATCAGGACGTAGCCGAGCGGTCTGGGGCGGCGCGGCTCCGGCTCCGGGACGGCGTACAACTCGATGATCTCGGCGCCGGTGCCGCCGTGCACGGTGGCGGTCGGACGGATCCGGGTGGCCGGCATCTCCAGGACGGACATGGTGGTGAACTCCTTCCGGACCCGGCGGTCGGGTACGGGAACCAGCCTCGTCGCCGGACCCGCGCAGGTCAGTAACGCCCGGGACCGACCTGTGGTGGTGCTGGCCATACCCCGAGAGCGGACCCCTACGGGATGCACACCGCCCCACCTGGGGCTCTACGGTGAGCTCATGGCATCAACAGGGCCGCTGCGGCGTGCACTCCAGCAGGCCGCCGCATACGCCCCGTGGTCGGCCTGGGCATGGCGGAACACGGCGTTCGTCACGGCGGGCGTGCCGCTGGCCGGGGTGAGCGCGCTGCTGATCTTCGACCTCGTGACGGACTGGCGGTCGGTGATCCTGCTGCCCGCGCTGCCCCTGGTGTGCGGCCCGCTGACGATGCTGCAGCGCAGCCGGTTCTGGTCGCTGCTGGGGCTGACCGTCCCCCGGGTGCCGCGGGCGAGCCCCTGGTACACCCCGCGCGGCGCCTGGCGGTGGCTGCGCTCGGAGGCGACCTGGCGGCAGTTGGGCTACCACCTGCTGGCCGCCCCGCTGGCGGCGGCCGGAGCGGTGCTCGTCGTCTGCTCCTGGGTCGCGGGGATCTTCGGCGCGCTGGTCTTCTCCTGGGTGTGGGCGCTGCCGGCCGAGGACCGGCTGCCCGGCTGGACCGAGCGGTACACGCTCGTCACCGCCGCCGGGGTCGTCCTGCTGCTCGTGGCGCCCTTCCTGGCCGCCGCCGTCACCCGGCTCGACACCTCGGCCGCCGCCGCGCTGCTGGGGCCCAACCGGGCCGGGGAACTGCGGCGCCGCGTCGAGGACCTCGCCGAGAGCCGGGCGGGAGTGGTGGACGCCGCGGACGCCGAACGCCGCCGGATCGAACGCGATCTGCACGACGGCGCGCAGCAGCGGCTGGTCTCCCTCGCGATGAACCTCGGCCTGGCCCGCGCCACCCTCAAGGACCTGCCGCCCGAGGCGCGCCGGGTGATCGACGAGGCGCACCGCGAGGCGAAGGAAGCCATCGAGGAACTCAGCAACCTGGTGCGCGGGCTGCATCCGGCCGTCCTGGACGACCGGGGCCTGGACGCGGCACTGTCGGGTGTCGCCGCGCGGGCGCCGCTGCCCGTCCATCTGAAGGTGGACATGGAGCGGCGGGCGTCGCCCACCGTGGAGGCCGTCGCGTACTTCGTGGTCTCCGAGGCGCTCGCGAACGTCGCCAAGCACGCCCGCGCGGAGCGGGTGGACGTCGAGGTGCGGTGCCGCGGGGACGTGCTGCGGGTGACCGTCACCGACGACGGGATCGGCGGCGCGGACGTGGCGGGCGGTACCGGCCTGGCCGGGCTCGCGCAGCGCGTCGGCTCCGTCGACGGATCCATCGGAATCAGCAGCCCCGCCGGGGGCCCGACCATCATCACTGTGGAGTTGCCGTGCGGGCTGTAATCGCCGAGGACTCGATCCTGTTGCGCATCGGACTGGTCAAGGTCCTGGAGACCGCGGGCTTCGAGGTCGCCGCCGAAGTGGGCGACGCCGAGGCCCTGCTGACGGCCGTCGACGAGCACCGGCCGCAACTGGCACTGGTGGACGTCAGGATGCCGCCCGGCTTCACCGACGAGGGCGTACGGGCCGCCCTGATGATCCGCCGGCAGTGGCCGGACACCGCGGTCCTGCTGCTCTCCCAGTTCGTCGAGGAGCGGTACGCGGCCGACCTGCTGTCGTCCCACGGCGGCGGTATCGGCTACCTGCTCAAGCAACGGGTCGCGGACGTCGAGGAGTTCATCGACGCGCTGCGCCGCGTCGCGAACGGCGGCACCGCGCTCGACCCGCAGGTCGTCGCGCAGCTTCTGCTGCGCCGCAACTCCGACCCGCTGGAGCGGCTGACGCCGCGCGAGCGCGAAGTGCTCTCGCTGATGGCGGAGGGGCGCTCCAACGCGGGCATCGCCGAGCAACTGGTGGTCAGCGAGAGCGCGGTCGCCAAGCACATCAACAACATCTTCGCGAAACTCGATCTGCCGGTGGCGGACGGGGATCACCGGCGGGTGCTTGCTGTGCTGCGGTTCCTGGAGGGGGCGTGACGGTCCCGGAGGGGAGCCCTTCGAATCCCCGGAAGCCCCGCAAGCATCGTGCGGCTTGGTTGGTGGTCGCGGTGATCAGCGCGCTGTTCATCGTGTCGCCGATGGCCGTGGAGACCTGGGCGTACTTCGGCGGGCACCGGCCCGGACCGACGGAGTCGCTCGAGGTCCCGCCCGGGGGAGGGCGGGTCCAGCGGTTGCAGGTGGACGCGGGCAACGCGTCGGTGACGGTGCGGCCCGGTCCTGCCGGTCAGGTGCGGGTCCGCCAGACGCTGATCTGGTCGACGACGAAGCCGCAGGTCAGGAAGGTGTGGGACGGCAGCGTGCTGAAGGTGCAGGCGGAGTGCCCCGGCTGGTGGTCGCTGACCGGCCTGGACTGCTCGGTGAAGCTGGAGTTCGACGTCCCGCCGGAGATCGAGATCCAGGTCGTGGGCACCTCGGGATCCACGGACGTGCGCGGCACCACCGGCCGCCTGGACCTGACGAGCACCTCAGGGTCCACGACCCTGACCGACGTCGGCGGCACCATCTGGGCCCGCACCGGATCGGGCGCGCTCGAGGGCACCGGGCTCTCCTCCCGGACGGCGGACGTGGGGGCGAACTCCGGTTCGCTGGACCTGGCGTTCACCTCGGCCCCGGACAAGGTGACGGCGAAGGTGGGCTCGGGCGCCGTGACGATCGGCGTCCCGCCGGGTTCCCACTACCAGGTGGTCGGGCGCAGCGGGAGCGGGTCGCGGGAGTATGCGGCGGGGCTGGAGGAGAGCACGTCGCCGCGGATCATCGACGCGACGGCGGGGTCGGGGTCGGTGGATGTCGACTATGTGGGTGGGGTACCGGAGGTTCCGGGAGCGTCCTGAGGGCGGAGTCCGGTCAGCAGGAGGTCGCAGACCGCGTCGAAGGCGGTATCGATGCCGGGCTGCGACCACTCGGCCGCGTACACCGGGTCGTGGAAGCGGCCGGTGGCGTCCCAGATGGCGCGGGCGATGGTGGAGGGGTCGGTGGACTCGGGGAGGAAGAATTCGCCGCGTGCGAGGCCGCCGCTGACGATGGTTGAGAGTTGGCCCACGAGGTCCTCGACGTGCTGGGCGACCACGGCGCTGGCCTCGCTCGCGAGTGCCAGGTACGTCGCGAACAGCTCCGGGTCGCCGCCGGCCTTGCGGCGCTTCGCCGCGAACAGCTCCGTCAGCCACTGGCGCAGCCGTTCGGGCGCGGGGTGCGGGGCGGTGGTGATGGCGGCGAGCGTGGCGTGCGACTGGTCCAGCCAGCGCTGGGTGACGGCCTCGCGGAGGGCGGCCTTGCTGGCGAAGTGCCGGTAGACGGTCCCGTGACTGACGCCCAGGGCCCGCGCGACGTCCACGACGGTGGCCTTGGCGGGGCCGTAGCGGCGGAGCACGTCCTCGGTGGCTTCGAGGATGCGGTCGGTGGTGAGCGTCCGGGGCGGGGGCGGCATGGGGGGCCTTTCGGTACGGGGTGCTACGTCCCCAGTGTGGGGGGTGCGGGGACCGGGCCCTCCGGGGGAGGGGTCCGAAATCGTATATTTACGAGCCTGGCGGCTCACAAATACACGGCAGCATTTCGGACCCCTCCCCCTGCGGCCCCGTCCCCCTCACGTCACAACAGGTCCGTCCGGCCCGGCGCCCGAAGTCCGCCGCAGGCGCAATGGTGTGGCAGGGGCCGACGTACTTGCGGGGGTGCGGGTGGTGTCTGTGGCGTGGATTCGTGACGGCGGTGGTGGGGGCACCCCCGGCCGAAGGTTGGGGGAGGGTGGGGATGCCCGCCGCAGGCGCAACGGCGCTGCTGGCGCCGAGGTCACCGCACCACCGCCGGAGGCGGGAGGGCTACTTCTCGCTGTCGAGGTGGGCCATCTGTGCCTGCGGGTAGCGCGCGCCCGCTGCCGCTCCCGCAGGGACCGCGGCCTCGATGGCCGCGAGGTCGGCCGCGTCGAAGGTGACGTCGAGGGCGCCGAGCGCCTCGGTGAGGCGGTCGCGGCGGCGCGCGCCGACGAGGGGGACGATGTCGGGGCCCTGCGCCAGCACCCAGCCGATCGCGGCCTGCGCGACGGTGACGCCCTTGGCCCCGGCGATCTTGCGGAGCGCCTCGACGAGGTCGAGGTTGCGGTCCAGGTTGTCGCCGGAGAAGCGCGGGCTCATGCCGCGGAAGTCGCCGGTGGCGCTGCTCCGGGCGGAGCGCTCGCGGGTCCAGTGGCCGCTGAGCAGTCCTCGGGAGAGGACGCCGTAGGCCGTGACGCCGATGCCCAGTTCGCGGGCGGTCGGCAGGATGTCGGCCTCGATGCCGCGGGAGAAGAGCGAGTACTCGATCTGCAGGTCCGAGATCGGAGCGGTGGCCGCGGCCCGGCGCAGGGCGTCCGCGCCGACCTCGGAGAGGCCGATGTGGCGGACGTGGCCTGCCTGGACCTGGTCGGCGATGGCGCCGACGGTCTCCTCGATCGGTACGTCGGGGTCGACGCGGGCGATCCGGTAGATGTCGATGTGGTCGGTGCCGAGGCGGTTGAGCGAGTAGGCGAGGAAGTTCTTCACGGCGGCGGGCCGGCCGTCGTAGCCGGACCAGCCGCCGTCGATGTCGCGCAGCGCGCCGAACTTGACGCTGATGACGGCCTGGTCGCGGCCCTGGGAGCTGCTGCGCAGGGCGTCACGGATGAGGAGTTCGTTGTGGCCCATGCCGTAGAAGTCACCGGTGTCGATGAGGGTGACGCCGGCGTCGAGTGCGGCGTGGATGGTGGCGGTCGACTCGGCGTCGTCACTGACGCCGTAGAGGGCCGACATGCCCATGGCGCCGAGGCCGAGGGCGGAGACGGAGGGGCCGGTGGTTCCGAGGGTGCGCTTCAGCACGGGGTGCTCCTTGGACGAGGGGGTGACTGAAGCATGGCATATGGAGTGACAGATTTCAATATTTGTCATTCAGTTTAGGAGACATGGCGCGGGAGTCGCAGGCTGAGCAGGATCGTCAGGGCGATCGCGCCGAGCTGCACGAGCAGGGTGATGACCAGGGCGTTCCGCATGCCGGCCGACGGGATCAGGGCGAGGAAGAGGGTGCCGAGCGTCGCCACGCCGAGGGCGAGGGCGGACTGCTGGGTGGTGACCATGACGCCGCTGCCGACGCCCGCGCGCTCGGCGGGCACCTCCGCGAGGACGATGCGGAAGAGCACCGGGAGCTGCAGGCCCTGGCCGAAGCCGGCCACCGCCATGCCCGGGGCGAGGGAGAGGCCGTTCAGGTGCCGCCAGTCGTGCAGGGCCGCGGCGACCAGGAGGAGGAGGCCGAGTGCCTGGATCAGGCCGCCGACCGTGACCACCCGGCTGCCGTACCGCGCGACCAGGCGCGGGCCCATCAGGGAGGCGGCGAAGAACGTGACGGCGAGCGGCGCCATCGCCATGCCGGCCGCGACCGGGCCGAAGGCCAGGCCCTGCTGCAGGGCCACCGCCATCACCAGCATGAAGCCGCCGAAGCCGATGGAGAACGGGACGACGAGCGGCAGTCCGCGCCGGATGCCGGGCAGTTGGAAGAGGCTCGGCGGCACCAGCGGGGTGCGGCCCTGCCGGTCCGCGCGGCGCTCGACCGCGTAGAAGGCGTAGGCCGCGAACGGGAAGGCGGCGAGCGAGATCCAGGTCCACAGCGGCCAGCCGGAGGCGCGGCCCTCGGTCAGCGGCGCCAGCAGCGTCACCAGGGAGACGGCCAGCAGGACGGTGCCCGGGACGTCGATCGGGGTGGGGCGCTCGGAGCGGGTCTCGGGGATGGTGCGGGCCGCCAGGACCAGGCCGATCAGGGCGACCGGCACGTTCACCAGGAACACCGCGCGCCATCCGGTGCCCGCGATGTCGGCGGCCACCAGGACGCCGCCGAGGATCTGCCCGGCGACCATCGACAGGCCGGCCGTGGCGCCGTACAGGCTGAGCGCGCGGGCGCGCCGCGGTCCTGCGGTGGAGGACTGGATGGTGGCGAGCACCTGGGGGAGCATCAGCGCGGCCGCGGCGCCCTGCGCCACCCGGGCGCCGACCAGCGTCCAGGCGTCCGGCGCGAGGCCGCAGGCCAGCGAGGTCAGGCCGAAGGCGGCCATCCCGGCGAGGAAGAGCCGGCGGCGGCCGAACATGTCGCCGAGCCGCCCGCCGAGCACCAGGAGCACGGCGTACGCGGTGCCGTAGCCGGCCACCACCAGCTCCAGCAGGGCCGGTCCGGCGGCGAGGTCGCGGTCGATGGTCGGCAGCGCGACGTTGACGATGAAGAAGTCGATCAGTGGCAGGGCCGCGCCGAGCAGCACGGTGAACAGGCCGAGTGCGGTCAGTACAGGACCGGCCGGAGCGGCGGGGCCCGTGGTGGCCGGGGGAGTGCCGATGCGCGTCACCCGGGGCAGGACCAGGGCGCGGGAGGGGAGGACGGGAGTACGTTCCATTGGGGTCACGTGAGCAACCATGCGCCGGTTTTCAGGGTGGTACCAGAGAGCGTTTATCCAGGTATAAGAACCACCACGCAACTGGCTCCGCGATCCGGCATGCTGGAAGCATGCCTACGACGACGCCCCCCGCGCAGCACGAGTCGGACGCCGACATCAAGCGGCGCGAGCTCGCCTCGTTCCTGCGCAGCCGCCGCGAGCGCATCGCTCCCGAGCAGGTCGGACTGCCGGCGGGGCGGCGGCGCCGCACGCCCGGGCTGCGCCGCGAGGAGGTCGCGGGGCTCGCCGCGGTCGGCGTCACCTGGTACACGTGGCTGGAGCAGGCCCGGGACATCCAGGTGTCCGCGCAGGTCGCGGACGCGATCGCCCGCGCCCTGATGCTCGATCCGAACGAGCGCGTGCACCTGTTCACCCTCGCCGGGGTCGCCGACCCCAGCCCCTTCGCGGACTGCCCCGGCATGTCGGACCAGATCCGTCTGATGCTGGAGCAGCTGGAACCGCTGCCCGCCTTCGTCGCCAACAGCCGGCACGACGTGATCGCGTACAACCGCACCTACGGGCGGCTGGTCGACGATCTGGACGCGCGGCCCTTCGAGGACCGCAACATCATGTGGCTCGCCTTCACCGACCCGGCCTGGCGCGAGGCGCTGATCGACCGGGAAGAGGTGATCCGGCTGATGGCCGCCAAATTCCGGTCGGCGATGGCCGAGCACCTGGCGGAGCCGGCCTGGAAGTCGCTCCTCAAGCGCCTCCAGCAGGCGTCACCGGAGTTCTGCGAGGCGTGGGACCGCCATGAGGTGCTCCAGCCGGACAACCGCTCCAAGCGCTATCTGAACCCGCAGGTCGGGCTGCTCACCTTCGACTTCACCCATCTGTGGCTCGGCCCGCGCTCCGGGCCGCGGCTCGTGACGTACACCCCGGCGGACGAGGTGACGCGTACCCGGCTGCAGCGGCTGTACGAGCTGTGCGGCCCTGCCGCGAGTGACGCGCGGCCCGTTCTCGCGTCGGCGGGCCGGTCGTAGTCAGGAGTTCGTGACCGCTTCGGTCCCGACGGTCAGGGGCGCCGGTTCCCGGAACCGCGCCGCGGCCCGTTCCGCGGTCCCGGCGGCCCAGCGGCCGGTGGTCAGCGTGCCGAGGAGCAGGACGACGGCGCCGCAGCCCGCGATGATCCACCAGGCGGTGGTGTGCAGCCCGGCGGCGATGGCGGCGCCGATCACGGCGACCCCGAGCGACTGCCCGACCTGGCGGCTGGTGGAGGCGACGGCGGCGGCCACCCCGGCCTGCGAGCGCGGCATCCCGGACACGGCGGTGTTGGTGATCGGCGCGTTGACCAGACCGAACCCGATGCCGAAGAGGACGTACGAGGTGAACAGCAGTGTGTTGGAGGACTCGGCGTCCAGGGCCGCGAACATCACACCGCTGATCGTCATCGCCGTACCCGCGAGCACCAGCGACAGCCGTGGCCCCCGGTTGCCGACCAGCCGCCCGGACAGCGGGGCGAAGACCAGGCACATGACGGCCATCGGCAGCATGTAGAGCCCGGCGTCGAGGGCGGAGAGACCGCGGGTGTTCTGCAGGTACAGGGTGTTGAGGAAGAGGAAGCCGCCGAGCGCCGCGAACGCGCTCACCGCTATGACCGTCGCGCCGCTGAAGGGCGCGCTACGGAAGAAGCCGAGCTCGATCAGCGGGTCCACGCGGCGCCGCTCGTAGCTGAGCAGCCCGGCGAGCGAGCCGATGGCGACCGCCAGGCAGCCGAGGATCAGCGCCGACGTCCAGCCCGCGTCCGGCGCCTCGATGATCGCGTACGTCAGGGAGCCGAGCAGGGCGATGACGAACAGCTGGCCGACCGGGTCCACCCGGCGCGGCTTGGGGGCGCGCGACTCGGGCACGTAGCGGGCGGTCAGGGCCAGCGCGAGCAGTCCGACCGGGAGGTTGATCCAGAAGATGGAACGCCAGCCGACGGTCTGCACGAGCAGTCCGCCGAGCACCGGGCCCGCCGCCATGCTGACGCCGACGACGCCGCCCCACACCCCGATCGCGCGGGCGCGCTCCCGGGGGTCGGTGAAGGTGTTGGTGATGATCGACATCGCGACGGGGTTGAGCATCGAGCCGCCGACCGCCTGCACCATCCGGAAGACGACCAGCCAGTTGAGGCTGGGCGCCAGGCTGCAGAGCACCGAGCCCGCGGTGAAGAGCACCAGACCGGTCTGGAAGACCCGGCGGCGGCCGATCCGGTCGGCCGTCGAGCCGGCCAGCATCAGCAGCGAGGCCAGCACCAGCGTGTACGCGTCGATCGTCCACTGCAGACCGGAGACCGAGGCGTGCAGTTCCTTCTGCAGGGAGGGCAGCGCCACATTGAGGATGGTGTTGTCGAGGCTGACCATGAGCAGGCTCATGCAGCAGATCGCCAGCACGAGCATGCGGCGCCGGGGGCTCAGTTCCGGCACTTGGGCCTCCTGGGATCGGCCGTTCTCCGCCCTCGTGGCCAAGGGCACACATATACGTGAACGGTACATCGAAATCCCCGTCCGGCGTACGCGACAATGGGGCCATGACCGCTGACGCCACCATGCCACTTCAGATCGGCCCGCACACGGTGTCGCCGCCCGTGGTGCTCGCCCCCATGGCCGGCATCACCAACGCGCCCTTCCGCACGCTGTGCCGTGAGTTCTCCGGCGGCAAGGGGTTGTTCGTCAGCGAGATGATCACCACCCGCGCCCTCGTCGAGCGGGACTCCAAGACGCTGCGGCTGATCCGCTTCGACGCGACCGAGAAGCCGCGCTCCATCCAGCTCTACGGCGTCGACCCGGTGACCGTCGGCAAGGCCGTCCGCATGATCGCGGACGAGGGCCTGGCCGACCACATCGACCTCAACTTCGGCTGCCCGGTCCCCAAGGTGACCCGCAAGGGCGGCGGCTCGGCCCTCCCGTACAAGCGGAACCTGCTGCGCTCCATCCTGCGCGAGGCGGTCGGCAACGCGGGCGACCTGCCGGTCACCATCAAGATGCGCAAGGGCATCGACGACGACCACCTGACGTACCTCGACGCGGGCCGGATCGCGGTCGAGGAGGGCGTCACCGCGGTCGCCCTGCACGGCCGCACCGCCGCACAGCACTACGGCGGCACCGCCGACTGGGACGCCATCGCCCGCCTCAAGGAGCACGTCCCGGAGATCCCGGTGCTCGGCAACGGCGACATCTGGCGCGCCGACGACGCGCTGCGCATGATGCGCGAGACCGGCGCCGACGGCGTCGTGGTCGGCCGCGGCTGCCTCGGCCGCCCCTGGATCTTCGGCGACCTGGTCAGCGCCATGGAGGGCGGGGACGCCCAGGCCCGGCCGACCTTCAAGGAGGTCGCCGTCGTCATGCGGCGGCACGCCGAGCTGCTCGGCGAGTGGATCGGCGACGAGGAGCGCGGAGTGATCGACTTCCGCAAGCACGTCGCCTGGTACACCAAGGGCTTCTCGGTCGGCTCCCAGCTGCGCCGCAGCCTCGCCGTCTCTTCCTCCCTCGCCGAGCTGGACGAGCACCTGGCCGCCGTGGACCTCGACCAGCCCTGGCCCGAGAGCGCCGAGGGCCCGCGCGGCCGCACCGCGGGCAACAACCGCGTCGTCCTCCCGGACGGCTGGCTGAACGACCCGTACGACTGCGCCGCCGTCAGCCCGGAAGCCGAACTGGACACGTCGGGCGGCTGACGTCCTCGCCGGACGTCCTCGCCGTCCTCGGACGTCCGAAAGGTGAGATGGGGCGTCCAGCGGGGCCTCCGGGACCGCGTGATTCACGCCACGTTTGATGGGGGTTGCGCTCAAATGAGCGCGGATGCATGACTGCATCTCTCCAAAGGATGGCACTCAGTGCCATCCCGGCTTCTCCACTTGATCAACGATTTCTCACGCAGGGTGATCTCTGATGGGTGATCGCACCACGCTGCGCGGTCGTCGATTCGACAAGTGAACGGAATCCGGTGTGGATCACCGGGGCGCGTTACTTTCGATCTAGTGGCAGACGGGTGGTTACGGCCGTCTGATGTGGTGATGGACGTGCTGCAAAGCCTTGGGAATGGGTACGCTCCCCGCCGTCAGGGCATCCCTCCCCCAGACCCTGTCCGGGGGGACCTCACGAGGAGTCGAGTCCCGTGTCGGAACAGGTATCGCAGAAGTTCGTCTACGACTTCACTGAGGGCAACAAGGAACTCAAGGACCTGCTCGGCGGAAAAGGTGCGAACCTCGCCGAGATGACCAACCTCGGTCTGCCCGTCCCTCCGGGCTTCGTCATCACGACCGAGGCGTGCAAGGTCTACCTGGACTCCGGCCACGAACCGGCGGAGCTCCGCGACGAGGTGAGTGCGCACCTCGACGCCCTCGAGCAGAAGATGGGCAAGAAGCTCGGGCAGCCGGACAACCCGCTGCTGGTGTCCGTGCGGTCCGGGGCCAAGTTCTCCATGCCCGGCATGATGGACACCGTCCTGAACATCGGCATGTCCGACGCCTCGGTGGCCGGGCTCGCCGCCCAGGCCGGGGACGAGCGCTTCGCGTGGGACTCCTACCGCCGGCTGCTGCAGATGTTCGGCAAGACCGTCATGGGCGTGGACGGCGAGCTCTTCGAGGAGGCCCTCGAGGAGATCAAGCGCGCCAAGGGCGCCGAGAGCGACCTCGGGCTCGACGCGGCCGACCTCCAGCAGCTCGTGGAGGAGTTCAAGGGCATCGTGCTCAAGGAGACGGGCCGCGAGTTCCCGCAGGAGCCGCGTGAGCAGATGGACCTCGCCGTGCGCGCGGTCTTCGACTCGTGGAACACCGACCGCGCCAAGCTCTACCGCCGCCAGGAGCGCATCCCCGGCGACCTCGGCACGGCCGTCAACATCTGCTCCATGGTCTTCGGCAACCTCGGCCCCGACTCGGGCACCGGCGTCGCCTTCACCCGTGACCCGGCCACCGGCCACCAGGGCGTCTACGGTGACTACCTGCAGAACGCGCAGGGCGAGGACGTCGTCGCGGGTATCCGCAACACCGTGCCGCTCGCCGATCTCGAAGGCCTCGACAAGGCGTCGTACGACCAGCTCATGCAGATCATGACGACGCTCGAAACGCACTACAAGGACCTGTGCGACATCGAGTTCACCATCGAGCGCGGCCATCTGTGGATGCTGCAGACCCGCGTCGGCAAGCGCACGGCGGCGGCCGCCTTCCGGATCGCCACCCAGCTCGTCGACCAGGGCCTGATCGACGAGGCCGAGGCGCTGCAGCGGGTCAACGGAGCGCAGCTCGCGCAGCTGATGTTCCCGCGCTTCGAGGAGGACTCGAAGGTCACGCGGCTCGGCTGGGGCATCGCCGCCTCGCCCGGCGCGGCCGTCGGCAAGGCCGTCTTCGACTCGTACACCGCCGTCAAGTGGTCGCGGTCCGGCGAGAAGGTCATCCTGATCCGCCGCGAGACCAACCCGGACGACCTCAACGGCATGATCGCCGCCGAGGGGATCCTGACCTCACGCGGCGGCAAGACCTCGCACGCCGCCGTCGTCGCCCGCGGCATGGGCAAGACCTGTGTGTGCGGCGCCGAGGAGCTGGAGGTCGACACCAAGCGGCGCCGGATGACCGCGCCGGGCGGGATCGTCATCGAGGAGGGCGACGTCGTCTCCATCGACGGCTCCTCCGGCAAGGTCTACCTCGGTGAGGTGCCGGTCGTCCCGTCCCCGGTCGTCGAGTACTTCGAGGGCCGGATGCACGCGGGCGCCGACGACGCCGACGAACTCGTCCAGGCCGTGCACCGGATCATGGCCTACGCCGACCGGGTCCGCCGGCTGCGGGTACGGGCCAACGCCGACAACGCCGAGGACGCCAACCGCGCGCGGCGCTTCGGCGCCCAGGGCATCGGCCTGTGCCGTACCGAGCACATGTTCCTCGGCGAGCGGCGCGAGCTGGTCGAGCGGCTGATCCTCGCCGACACCGACAGCGAGCGCGACGAGGCACTGGGTGCCTTGCTGCCGCTGCAGAAGGCCGACTTCATCGAGCTCTTCGAGGCGATGGACGGCCTGCCGGTGACGGTGCGCCTCCTCGACCCGCCGCTGCACGAGTTCCTGCCCGACATCACCGAGCTGTCGGTGCGGGTGGCGCTCGCGGAGTCCCGCAAGGACGCCAACGAGAACGATCTGCGCCTGCTGCAGGCCGTCCACAAGCTCCACGAGCAGAACCCGATGCTCGGCCTGCGCGGTGTCCGGCTCGGCCTCGTCATCCCCGGTCTGTTCTCGATGCAGGTACGGGCGATCGCCGAAGCGGCCGCGCACCGCAAGAACATGAAGGGCGATCCGCGTCCGGAGATCATGATTCCGCTCGTGGGCACCGTCCAGGAGCTGGAGATCGTCCGCGAGGAGGCCGAGAAGGTCATCGCCGAGGTGGAGGCCGCCACCGGCATAAACCTCAAGCTGACGCTCGGCACGATGATCGAACTGCCGCGCGCCGCGCTGACCGCGGGCCAGATCGCCGAGGCCGCGGAGTTCTTCTCCTTCGGCACGAACGACCTGACCCAGACGGTGTGGGGCTTCTCCCGCGACGACGTGGAGGCCTCGTTCTTCACCGCGTACCTGGAGAAGGGCATCTTCGGCGTCTCCCCGTTCGAGACCATCGACCGGGACGGTGTCGGCGCCCTCATCCGCTCCGCCTGCGAAGCCGGCCGCGCGGCGCGCCCCGGCCTCAAGCTCGGCGTCTGCGGCGAGCACGGCGGCGACCCCGAGTCCGTCCACTTCTTCCACGAGGTCGGACTCGACTACGTCTCCTGCTCCCCGTTCCGCATCCCGGTGGCCCGCCTCGAAGCGGGCCGCGCGGCGGCGGACCCGTCCGGCAACGACAGCCGGTGACCCCGTAGAACCATCTCCACCCTCACCGGGGGCGGCGTCTCGTGCGGAGACGCCGCCCCCACCTTTTTCCCCTGGGGTCAGTGGCTGCGGCGCCGACGGCGAGAGGTCAGCAGGAGGCCGCCGCCGACCGCGGCGGCTGCTCCGGCCGCGGTGAGCGCGGACCCGGTGCCGGCCCCTCCGGTGTCCGCGAGATGGTCGCCGGGCGCCGTGGTGGGTGCCGAGGTGGGCTTGGCGCCGCCGGTGGCCGGGGACGTGGGCTTGCCGGTCGGCTGCGCCGCCTTGTCGGCGACCTTGACCACCAGCGTGGTCGTGTTGTCGTTGATGTCCGGCTCCGTCGCCGGGAATTCGGAGCTGACGCGGGCCTCCCGGCGCTGCTCCTTACCGAGTGCCGCGGGGTAGACCTTGAAGCGGAAGGTGTAGGTGATCGTTCCGCCGGGCGGCACCGGTGTGGTGGGTCGGCACAACAGGCCGTTTCCCTCGGTGGCGATGCCGCAGGTCTTGTCCCACTTCCCGTAGTACTCCATCTGCCTCGGGTAGTCGCCCGGGCCGCTGGTGAGGATGAACGGGAGGTCGGCCTCCTGGCCGTGATTGGTGACGACCAGCCGTGTGGTCACCGGTGTGCTGCCGGGCTGCACCGGGGTGGTGGGGCCGGTCCACTTGACGCTCCAGTCCGCGCCCGGCTTGACCAGCACCTCCTGTCGAGCGGTGTTGTCCTCCGGATGCGTGTCGACCGCGTCGCCGATGTCGGCCGTCGCCGTGATCGTCAGCCTGGTGCCGACCGGTACATCGTCCGCGACCTGGACGGTCAGACTCTGGCTATCAGGGCGACAGGCGATCTCCCGCTTGTTCGCCGACGTGGGCTCGCACGTACGTTCCACCACGGGAACGTACGTCATGCCCTCCGGCAGGTGCACCAAGCCGCGGAACGTGCTCAGTGTGCCCGACTTCAGGTGCGTGAGGAGATAGAAGTGGAACTGCCGGCCGGGAGCCACCTGCGGGTGGAGGAACTGCATCTGGACGTCGGCGTCCACCGGGCCGGCATCCGCCTGCGCCTCGGCCGCCGGACCGGCCGCCAGCAGCAGCCCCGCGAGTCCCAATCCGGCCAGAATCGCCCTTGTGTGCCGTCCCATCGGTGTCCCCTTCGCCCCGTGAGCCACAGAGCCGAAATGGCCATGTGTTCACTGCAAGACACCTGATGGCCATGGGAAGTTGTACGGGGCGCACCCTTCCCGTGGTCCCAGGAGCCCGTTCTCCCTCGTCGCCCCCCGTCGTTTCACCCCACGCCGCCCTGCCTCCACCTTTCGTCTCCACCCTTTTCCGGCGTATCTGCCATGATCCGAACATGACTGCTTCTCCCTCCCGAACCCCTCCCCGGCTGGTGGCCACCGACCTCGACGGCACGCTGCTGCGCAGCGACGGAACGGTCTCGGAGCGGACCCGGCGGGCGCTGCGGTCGGTGGCGGCCGCGGGCGCCGAGGTCGTCTTCGTGACGGCGCGGCCGCCGCGTTACGTGGACGGCATCGCCGAGGGCGCCGGGCACGAGGGGACCGCGATCTGCTGCAACGGCGCGATCGTCTACGACGTCCCCGGCCGGCAGTTCCTCGACGCACGGCTGATGCCGAACCCCGTCGCGCGCAAGGCGGCGGAGGCGCTCGTCGCGGTGCTGCCCGGCTCGACGCTCGCCCTGGAGACCGGCCACCGCCTCATCAGCGAGCGGGACTTCGGGAAGAAGGACTTCCAGGAGGTGATCGTGGAGACCGCCGCCGAGCTGTGGGAGTCGGACGAGGACATCGTCAAGCTCCTCGTGCACTCGTCGCGGCACCACGCGGACCGGATGATGACCGCGGCGCACGACGCGGCGCTCACCGGCGTCGAGGTCACGCACTCCGGCGGCTCCGGCATGCTGGAGATCAGCTCGCCCGGTGTCACCAAGGCCGGCACGCTCGCCCTGTGGTGCGCGGCCCGCGGGATCGGCGCCTCCGAGGTGGTCTCCTTCGGCGACATGCCGAACGACCTGTCCACCCTGACCTGGGCAGGAGCCGGCTACGCGATGAGCAACGCGCACCCGGACGTCCTGGCCGCGGCGCCGCTGCGGGCCGCCACGAACGATGAGGACGGGGTGGCGCGGGTGCTGGAGGAGCTCTACGGCGGGTAGCACCCGCGCGCAGCGGTACGCGTTCCCCCGGCGCGTCCGATCCCGGGCCTCAGAACTTGTACGTCACACCCGTCAGCTGCTCGGACGCCGTCCACAGCATCTCGCCCGCGCGGTCGTCCTTCGTCCAGGAGGCGCGCCAGGAGCGGCTGGGCGCGCCGCGCCAGCCCTGCAGGCGGGGGCCGGTGAACGAATCGGGGGCCACGTCCGGTGCGGTGGCCGCGTAGAGCGTCGGCAGCGCGCCCGCCGCGGCCGACTGGCCGATGATCCGGTTGCCGATCCCGATGACGCGCTCGGCGCGCCTGCGGCCCTCCAGTTTGGCGCCCGCCGTCTGGAGATTCGTTTCGGCGTAGCCGGGGTGCGCGGCGGCGGCCACGATGTCCGCGCCCGTCGTCCCCAACTGCCGCGCCAACTCGTGGATGAACAGCAGATTGGCGCTCTTGGAGCGGCCGTACGCGATCCAGCGGCGGTAGCGGCGCTCGCTGTTCAGGTCGCCGAGATCCACGTTGGCGATCGCGTGCATCCCGCTGGAGACGCTGACGACCCGGGCCCCGGGTGTCGCGAGCAGCTTCGGCAGCAGCAGGCCGGTCAGGGCGAAGTGACCGAGGTGGTTGACGCCGAACTGCGTCTCGAACCCGTCGGCGGTCTGCGTGTACGGCAGGGCCATCACCCCCGCGTTGTTCACCAGCAGATCCAGCCGGTCGCCCGCGAACTCCTCCGCGAAGGCCCGCACCGACCCCAGGTCCCCCAGGTCCAGCCGTTGGAACACGGCCCGCGCCTCCGGGACCTCGGCCACCAACCGGTCCGCCGCCGCCTGCCCGCGCTCCTCGCTGCGGCACGCCAGGACGACCAGCGCCCCGCGCCGCGCCAGTTCCTTCGCGGCGCAGTACCCGATGCCGCTGTTGGCCCCGGTCACCACGGCGGTGCGTCCGGTCTGGTCGGGGATGTCGTTCGCAGTCCAGCCCATGTGACCGGTTCTCCTCGTGTCGCTGGCCGAAATCCGGATCCCCCGGCGGTCAGCTTAGAGAGCGGGCCGCCGATGCACGAGGCATGTGCGTGACAGGACAAGAACGGCACGTACGCGTGCGGCCTCGCGGCCGGTCAGCGCCCCGCAGCGGGTACCGTTCCGCGCAGGAAGCCGACGAGAAGTTCGGTGACGGCGGCAGGCCGTTCCAGGCTGGGCAGATGGCCCGCCCAGGGCAGTTCGACGTGGCGGGCGTCGGCGAGCAGGCCGGGCAGGGCGGCGGCGATCTCCCGGAAGTCCGTCACGTCATGGGCGCCCGACACGGCGAGGCACGGCGCCGTGACCGCCGCCAGGTCGAACTCGGCCCTGATCGGCTCGAACTCCTCGAGGGCGGCCAGCTGTACGTCGAAGGCGCGCCGCTGCATCCCGCGCACCGCCTCCCGGACGTCCGGCCCGCCCGCAGGACCCACCCAGGTGTCGACCATCAGCTCCACCGCCCCGGCGACGTCCCCCGCCTCCAGCAGTTCGTCCTCCCGCGCGCCGATCGCGCGCAGCCCGGCGCTGACCTCATGTCCGGGAAGCGCGGAACAGAGCAGCGCCAGGGCGCTCACCCGCTCCGGCCGGCGCGCCGCGATCTCCAGAGCGACCCGGCCGCCGGAGGAGGACGCCACCAGCGCGGCCCGCTCGATGCCGAGGGTGTCGAGGAGGTCCAGCACGTCGTCGGCGTTGCTGTACGGCCGGTCCGGCACGGGACTGCGGCCGAACCCCCGGAAGTCGCACCGCACCGGCCGGTACCCGGCGTCGACCAGGTCCGTCCACTGCGCGTCCCACATCCGCCGGTCGCACACCCCGGAATGCAACAGCACCACGGCCGGGCCGTCTCCGGCCACGTCATGAGAAAGAGTCATCCGGCAGACCCTACTCAGCCGCGGTCCGGCCCACCCCTGGATCACCGGCCCCTCGCGCGCCTTCAGCGCACGGCTGCCACCCGGCCGCCCACGTCGATCGTGCCGTCCGGGCCCGGGCGGGTCAGGATCTGGGAGGCGGTGCCCTGGCGGATGTCGAGGGGGCGGGCGAGTTGGGCGGCGAGGACGATCGCGGAGGCGCCGGTCGCCTCGTCCTCGGTGATCGCGTTGCCGCGGCGGGGGAAGCCGCGGGCGCGGACGCGGCCCGCCGCTTCGTCGGCCCAGGCCCAGGCGTAGAGCCAGCCCTCGCCCGGTGGCGGGGAGGGCAGGGCGTCGACCTCGGCGACCGTCGGGTACTGCTCGGTGCGGCGGCCGGGGGCCCAGGCGGCGCGGCCGCGGATCCAGGTGAAGTCGCCCTCCGTCCAGGCGGGGACGTCGCCGGCCGGCGGGCGCAGGAGGGACGACTTCAGGAGCCAGGCGGTGCCGGTGAGGGGGTGGCCGGCGAAGGGGAGTTCCACGCTGGGGGTGAAGATCCGAACGTCGCCGCGCTCCGCGTCGTCGATGAACACCGTCTCGCTGTAGCCGAGTTCGGCGGCGATCGCCTGGCGGGCGGCCGGGTCGGAGGAGCCGGCCGACACCACGCCCAGGAGGTTGCCGCCCCGGCCGTCGGGGCCGATGAACACCCGGAGCACTTCATGATCGGTCATGGGCCGATTCAAGCACTGCCCAGGAAGTGGAAGCCCGGCCGGGGATGCATCAGGAAGTCGTGGTGGGAGATGTTCCACGCGTACGCCCCGGCCAGCGCGAACACTACGCGGTCCCCGGCCCGCAGGCCGGGCGCCGGAACCCGGCGGGCGAGGACGTCCTTCGGGGTGCAGAGCTGGCCGGTGAGGGTGACGTGGTCCTGTCCGGCGGCGGGGCGCGGCCAGGGGTGCGGCCAGTGGCCGACGGGCAGGACCTCGCAGGGCTGGTCGTGGCCCTTCGTCGCCGGGGTGCGCAGATGGTGGGTGCCGCCGCGCAGCACGGCGAACTCCTCACCGTGGCTGGGCTTCACGTCCAGCGCCTCGGTGGCGTACCAGCCGCAGTAGGCGCTGAGGGCGCGGCCCGGCTCGATACGCAGCAGCAGGCCGGGGTGGGCGGCGATGAGGCGCGCGAGGCCTTCGCCGTAGGCGGTCCAGTCGAAGCGGGCGCCGGGATCGGCGTAGTCCACGGTCATGCCACCGCCGACGTTCACCTCGGGCAGCGCGATGCCGTGCCGGGCGGCCAGGCCCACCGCGAACGCCACCACCTCGGCGGCCACGGCGAGCTGCGCCGTCGCGTCGAGGCCGCTGGCGAGGTGGGCGTGGATGCCGCGCAGCTCCAGTTGGGGGTGGCTGCCGTCGGTGAGCAGCCGGACGGCGCTGTCGGCCTGTGCGGGGTCGAGGCCGAACGGGGTCGGGCAGCCGCCCATCGCCAGTGAACTGCCTTCCAGCGCCGCGCCCGGCACCGGCAGGTTGAAGCGCAGCAGGACGGGAACGGTCCGGCCGGGGGCCGGCCGCGCGGCGAGGTGGCCGAGCATGCGCAGCTCGTACTCGCTCTCCACGTGGAAGCGTTCCACGCCCAGCTCCAGCGCCGCCGCGATCTCGGCCGGGGTCTTGCCGGGCCCGCCGAAGGCCAGCGGGCGGTCCGGGACGGCCTTGCGGACATGGGTCAGTTCGCCGCCGGAGGAGACCTCGAAACCGTCGACGTACGGGGCGAGCGCGGTCAGGATCTCCGGCTCGGGGTTGGCCTTGGCGGCGTAGTAGAGCTCGACGCGCTCGGGGAGCGCGGCCCGTACGGCGGCGGCGTGGGCGCGCAGCTCCGCCAGGTCGTCGAGGTAGGCGGGCAGGTCGTCGGCGGCGAGGTACGTGGCCCGTTCGCGGACCGCGTCGGTCAGCAGCGCCGGGCCGGCGGAAGGGTTCGGGGTCATCGGGTGCTCCAGGGCTCGGTCCGGTCGCTGTCGTCGCCGCCGGTTCCGCAGCCCGCCGCGCCCGGCGCCGACGCCCCCGACAGCACGTCCTCGGCCAGCGGAGACGGCAGCCGTACGTAGCCGGCCTCGCGGTCCGCCTTGCGCTCCCAGCGCGTCAGGAGGTTGGCCTTGGCGGGCAGCGGGACCCCGGCGAGCAGGGCGCTGAGCCGGGGCGGGCAGCCGTGCTCGTCCGCGTACTCGCGCAGCACGCCGTGCACCCGCGCCCACAGCGCCGTCTCGGACTGCGGGTGCAGATCGGCGAGGGCCGCGAGCAGTTCGGCGACGTGGTTGACGAGCAGGCAGTAGATGACGCGGTCCCAGCCGCGTTCCGCGTCGTACGTCATGGGGGCCGCGACATCGGCGGGCAGCGCGGCGAGGGTGGCGGCATGGTGCTCGGGGAGGAGCTTGGTGCCCTCCAGATCGCGGAAGAGCACCTGGACCGGGAAGCCGTCGCCGTCCACCCCGATCAGCACGTTCTGCAGATGCGGTTCCAGCACGACGCCGTGGTCGAAATAGGCGGCGAGCACCGGCGGGAGCAGCAGTCGCAGATACGCCGTCCACCAGTCGAGGGCGGCCTGTGGGCCCGCCCCGTCGAGGAGCCGCGAGATGTGCGCGGAGCCGGTGGGGTACTCGTCGGCGACGGCGGCCGCCAGCAGCGGGGTGACACCGGGGCGCAGATGCGCGGCCAGGCCGTCGCGGACGATGACGCCGAAGCCTTCCAGCAGGCCGATGTCCGGGCGCCCGTCGGCGCCGGGCAGCGCGAGGCTGCGGTACGCGGGCTCCCGCAGCATGGCGCTGTCCGGGAAGCGCCCGGCCAGGTCGGCGAGGACCGGCGCCAGCAGGCGGGTGAGCGCGACCGCGCCGGACAGTTCGTAAGCGGCGTTCTTCCGCAGGCAGTTGGTGATCCGGATGTTGAGGCTGAACTTGAGGAACGTGTCGCCGTCGTACAGCGTGCGGACCGACGCGGTCGGTGCCGCGGCCGCGTCGCCGGTGCCCAGGTCGAGGATGTCGCCGCAGGCCAGGGCGGCGCGCAGCGCCGGGTGGTCGTGCAGCAGCCCGTACTGCCACGGGTGCGCGGGCAGCAGCCGGTAGCCGGCGGGCACCGGCCGCAGCCGGTCCAGCGGGTCGGCGGCGCCGGGTTCGCTGCGCTCCTCCGCGATCAGGTGCTCGCGGACGGCGAAGTGCCGCAGCGGGAACGTCGCGCCCGCCTCCGGGGCGTACGCGGCCCACGACGCCGGGTCGCCGGTGCGCGCCTTGGGGGTGGGGTGGAAGCGGTGACCGAACAGCAGGGACCGCTCGGACTCCAGGTAGTCGGGGGCGCCGGGACCGTCGTCGCTGCCGGGCACCGGACGGGGGAGCGACAGCGCGGCGGCGACGCCCCGGTGGCTGGAGACGATCTGGTCGAGGAACTCGTCGTTGCGCACCCCGGTGCGCAGTGACAGCTCGTCGTGCACGTACTCGGCGAGTCGGTACCAGTCCAACTCCTTCCACCCGTCCGCGTGTTGCTCCGCGACGGGGCCGGTGAACCGGTGGGCGCCGATGAGCGAGGTGCGGCGCAGCGCGACACGCAGCAGCGCGTCCGCGCGGGGCAGCCGCAGCAGGAGGTGGCCGTCCGCGACCGCGGTCTGGTGCTCGGGTCCCGATACCTCGCGGAGCAGGCAGTTGAGGAGGGTGTGGGCCACGACGTCATCGGCGTCGGGAAGACCGCTGGCGTGAAGACCGCTGGCGGAAAGGGCGCTGGCGGAAAGGCCGGCGGAAGGCTGCGCGAGGTGCAGGGGAAGCGTCATCAACGGCTCCATCAAGGGTGCGAGAAGAGAGCGTGTACGGCGGCTGCGACGGTGATCAGAGCGACGGCGGTGCCCGCGAGCACGGGCGCGGTCGGTCCGAAGGCGCTGTTGCCGAGTGCGGCGACCACTCCGGCGGCGACGGCCCCGCCCTTGGAGACGAACTCCAGGGAGCCGAACATCCTTCCCGGCGAGCGGCCTTGCACCGCGTCGGCGGCGAGCAGGGACAGACCGACCAGGCCGAGCGTGAGCCCGGCGCCGAGCAGCAGCCGGACGGCCGTGAACGTGATCAGCGAACCGGCCACGGCATGCCCCGCGAGACCCGCGGTCACCGCCGTGAAACCGAGGGCGATACCGAGCCGGGGGCGGTTGCGGAAGGCGGAGTGCACGGGCGCCGCGAAGAGCAGGTAACACAGGTGCGGCAGGGCGAAGAGCGACCCGGAGACGACCGGGGAGATCCCCGATATTCGGTCCCCGAGCAGGGCGATGAGGTAGGGGAACGAGATCACGGTCGAGAAGACGAACGCGAACTCGAAGAGGTACAGCTCCCGCAGGAGCCCGCGCTGCGCGGTGACCGGCGGCGCTACCACCGCGATCTCGACCGGCTCAGCTCCGAGCATCTGCTGCTCCGCCCGCGGCTTCTCCATGACCACGACGGTCTCGCGCGGTTCCGGCAGTGCCAGCAGCATCGCCGCGGCGCCCAGCGGGAGCAGGGCGAGCAGCGCGTACTGGCGGTGCGGGGAGAGCCAGGGGGACAGCGTGCCGACCACGATGGGCGCGGCGACGAGGGCGGCGCGGGCGCTGCCCTGCATCAGGGTCAGGGCCCAGGACAGCCGGGTGCCGTCCAGCCCCGCCGCGAGATAGCCGTTGGTGGCGGCGAAGGTGCCGCCGAGGATGCCCTGCAGCACGAGGGCGGCGGTGAAGGTGGGCAGCGAGTCGGCGGCCCCGGCCAGCAGGAACGACAGCGCCAGCCCGAACTGGGCCCGCAGCAGCAGCCGTTTGCGGCCGTAGCGGTCAGCCAGCCGCCCCCACAGCGGGGCGGCGAGGCCGCCGAAGACCGTCGGGACGATGTAGAGCAGCCCGGCCCAGTGTGCGGTCGGGTCACCCAGCTCCGGCAGGATCGACGTCAGGTACGGGGGCAGGCCGAGCGCGGCGAACGAGGCGACGAAGTAGCAGGCCGCGACGGCGTGCACCTGGCGGCGCCCCAGGGCGGGAGCCGGAGCGGCGGAAATCGTCGCCGCCTCGGCGCTCACCGCGAACCAGTCCCGACCAGCAGGTAGTTGGGGCCGGTCGTGTAGTGCTTGTTGATGTCGGCCGCGCCGGAGCGCTCCTTGCTGAGCAGGGTCCCGGCGCTGACCATCGCCTTGACCGGGAGCCGCTCGGCGTTCAGCACGCGTTCGCGCAGCAGCTCGGCCGGCTCGCCGCCCAGACGGTCGAACGCCTCGGAGAGCCGGTCGCGGACCAGCCGCAGCAGGTCGTCCAGCGGCGCCCGGCCGTGGTCGGCCAGCCCGAAGGCGTACGAGCCCGCGCACAGGTGGACGGTGATGGTGGTGAACAGGTCGATGAGCGGTTCGTCGGAGACGCAGAAGATCCGTTCGTCGTCGAACTCGTCGATCCTGGCCGGAAGTTCGCCCAGTGCCCGGCTCAGTCGCGCGGTGTTGATGCGTGGCCCGTCGTTGTCCTTGAGGACCAGCCGCAGCCGGGTGGTGCCCGTCGTGCGGTCCTGGTCCAGGGCGAGGGAGATGTTCTGCTGGTGCGACTCCAGGGCGATCCCGTAGCCGAAGAGCGTGGTCTGCCAGTCGAACAGCAGTGTCAGGCAGGCGTCCAGGAGAGCGATGGGGTCGCCGTCGTAGAAGCGGTCGGCGAGCTGGTCGATCACCAGCCGGCCGTCCGGGGCGCCGGCGAGCAGCGCGGCTATCGGGACCAGGACGGAGTTCTGCAGGTGCTCCGGATAGCGGCGCAGCAGGACGGCGAGGAGCTCGTGCCCGGCGTGCGCGTAGCGGCGCTCGTCGGCGAGCAGCACGGTGTCCTGGAACCGGGGTTCGCGGGCGATCACCTCGCTCAGCAGCAGCTGGCAGGCGGCCCCGTCGGCGAGCGTGCCCGGCTTGATGGTCCGCCGGTTGCGCAGCCCCAGGGTCGCGGTGGCCAGCGGCAGCTTCAGATGCAGCAGCGGATACGTACGGTCCGCGAGCGTGCGCATGGACAGGGTGGGGACGAGGGACAGCGGCGCCTGTTCGGCGAGGAACGCGCGCCCTTCCAGACCGGTGGCGCGCAGCGCCTCGTCCAGCGGCGTCCCGACGGTCAGCGGGTGCACCGGGAGCACGGTGTGGGTGTCGCGCAGCTCCGGCATGCCGAGGGAGGCGGGTGTCGGCCACAGATAGGCGTACGTCTCGGCGGGGCCGCCGCCGGACTCCGTCACGGCATCACGGGGCAGGACGAGCCAGCGCGGTGCGACGTCCTCGTGGAACTCCGGCGCATAGGCGCGCAGGTCGGACTCGCCGAGGCCGCTGCGGCCGCGCGATGTCGGATACACCGGGTGGTCGTGGAAGGCGGCCAGCGCGTCGAAGCCCAGGCTGCGGGCGTACGTCCAGTACGCGGTGTCGGAGCCGTAGCGCTCGGCGAGCCGGCCGGTCACCTCCGCGCGCACCCGGTCGTGCAGCCGCAGGGTCGCCGCGGTCTGCCGGCACTCCTCGGCGAACGCGTCGAAGCCGGCCTGGTCGACGGGGTCCGCCAGGGCGCGCAGTGCCCGCAGCACGGCGTCGGCGCCGGTGAGTTCGCGGCCGTCCGAGGCGCGCCGCAGCAGCGGCAGCCGGGCGGCGTACTCGCTCTGGAAGCCGTCGTCGGTCACCGGGAGCAGCAGCGCTTTCCCGAACCCGCCGGCCCCGTCACCGCCGTAGGTGTACGGCAGCCGCAGCCAGCGGCCGTCGGACTCCTCGACGAGGGTGGAGCGGGTGCGCAGCCCGACGACGTCCTCGCGCAGCAGCGCGCTGAGCACGCGCAGCATCAGTTCCGCTTCCACACCGGCATCGGTCGTACGGGTGCCCGTCATGGGGTGATCTCCCAGCGCTGCGCCCGGAGGAAGTCCGTCACGACGCGGTCCACCGCCTCCTGGTCGGTTCCGGTGGCGCGCACGATGCCGAGGAGGTCCCGGTTGGTGTGGTGCAGTTCGTGCCGTTCACCGGTCGCGCGCAGCGGGCGGTAGACCAGCCGGACACCGTCCACCGTGTGCTCGGTGGCCTCGGGCGCGGCGGTCAGGGTGCCCGCCCGGTCCGCGCACGGGTACTCCAGCCGGGCGCGGCCGCCGCCGCGGGCGCCGAGGTCGGCGGGGAGCGGTTCGCCCAGGTGGACGCGGAGGATGTGCTCGAAGAGGGGGATGTCGAGCAGCCCGGCGAGCAGCAGATCGCACTGGTCGCCGATGGCCCGGTAGTTCACCTCGATGATGCGCGCCCGGCCGTCCTGGACCACGAACTCGGTGTGACAGGCGCCGAACCCGACGCCGAGGGCGTCCAGTTGCGCGAGGATCTGCTCGACGACCGCGGCGGGGTGCTCGGGAACGAAGGTGAGCCGTTCCTCGATGAAGTAGGGGAGCGGCGAGAGCCCGGTGTGGAATCCGCCCAGCACGTGCCGGGTCCGGCCGTCACCGAGTGTCTCCAGCGTGTACAGCTCGCCGGTGAGGTACTCCTCGGCCACGAGCGCCGCCTGCGGGCGGCGGGCCTGGATCTCCTTGCAGCGCAGCACCAGTTCCTCGGGGCCGCCGACGAGGACCACGTCCTCGCTGGCCACGCCCTCGCGCGGTTTCACCACGCACGGGTAGGGGACCGGCAGGCCGAGCAGCGAGGCGGGGTCCGCGCCGGCCGCGAGTTCGGCGGACCACACGGTGTCGGCGCCGGTGGCGGCCAGGTGGCGGCGCATCTGCGCCTTGTCCTTGGTGCGCAGGGCGGCCTGCCAGGGCTTGGCGGGCAGACCGAAGTACTCGGCGGCGAGCGCGGTCTGGGTCTGCAGGTGGTCGCTGTTGGTGAAGACGGCGTGGGGGGTGCGGCCGGTGGCGATCCGGGTGATGACGGCACGGAAGTCGCGTACGTCGCACTCCTCGACGTCCACCTGGGTGCCGTACAGCTCCTGGTGGGCGGCGGGGGAGTCGGTGAGGACGGTGACGTCCAGGCCGAGCCGGGAGGCGGCCGGCAGGAAACCCTCGGTGACGGAGTCCGTGGGGTTGAGCGCGAGCAGATACAGCCGCATGGCTGAGAGTCCTGTTCTGGGAACGTGTGGTGGGGAGGGGGCGGGCCGGGGGGAGGCCCGCCCCTCTCACACGGGAAGCGTTACTCCGGCAGGTCGACGCCCGCGGCCTTGGCCACGTCGCCGAGCATGCTGAGCGCGGCCTGGACGCCGATGCCGGACATCCACGTCTCGTCGGTCACGTTGACGACCTTGTGGTTCCTGACCGCGCCCAGGTCCTTCCAGACCGGGTTGGACTCGACGACGCTCTGCCGCGTCTTGGCCGGGTCGTCGGAGACGGTGACGAAGACCAGGTCCGCGTCGGCCTTGTCGATCTGCTCGGGGCCGACCTCCAGCATCGCGCTGTGGACGTTCTGCGAGGCCGGGCGGCCCAGGCCGATGTCGCTCAGCACGACGCCGCTGAACGAGTCCAGCTGGTAGAGCCGGGTCGGGCCGGCGACGAAGCGGACGACCGAGGCGGTCGGCTCCTTGCCGCCGTTCCTGGACTTGATGGCCGCACCGAGCTTCTTGGCGCGGTCCTCGTAGGACTTCAGCGCGGTAGCGGCTTCCTTCTCCAGGCCGAGAGCCTTGGCGTGGACGGCCAGGTTCTCCTTCCAGGGGAAGCCGGTGGTCGCGGTGAAGACGGTCGGCGCGATGGCCTTGAGCTTGTCGTAGACCTTCTCGTGGCGGACCTTCGAGGACAGGATCAGGTCCGGCTTGAGGGACGCGATCAGCTCGAGGTCGGGCTCCGCGGACGGGCCGACATCCTTGGTGCCCTCGGTCCTGCCCTGCAGGTACGCCGGGAAGCCGCCCTCGGACTTGAGGTGCGGTGCGACCGCGCCGACCGGGGTGATGCCGAGCATCGTCACGTCGTCCAGCTCGCCGGTGTCGAGCACGACCACGCGCTGCGGCTTCGCGGGAATCGTGGTGCTGCCCATGGCGTGCGTGATGGTGCGCGGGAAACCGTCGGCGGTGGCCGCGGCGTTCGCCTTGTCGTCCTTGGCCGCGGTCCCGCTGCCGCAGGCGGCGAGCGCTCCCACGCCGATGACGAGGGCGACGGGCGCGGCGATCAGCCGGACGAGACGGCGGTGGAGCGGGGCTCTGGTGTTCATGAGGGTGGGGGTTCCTTGCGACTGGACAGGAGAGGGGGACGGGGGAAGGGAAAGGTCGGGGCTCAGCCGGCGACGGCGGTGGCGTGCCGTCTGGCGCGGCCGCGGGGCACGACGAGCGGGGTGCCGGTCTCGGGGTCGGGGATGACCTGGCAGTCCACGTCGAACACGGCCTTCACCAGCGCCGCGTCGAGCACCTCGGAGGGCGGCCCGGCCGCGGCCGGCCGGCCCTCCTGGAGGACGACGAGATGGTCGGCGTACCGGGCGGCCTGGCCGAGGTCGTGCAGCGCCATGACGACGGTGCGCCCGGACTCGGTGTGCAGGTCCGACACCAGGTCGAGGACGTCGAGTTGGTGCCGCAGGTCGAGGAAGGTGGTGGGCTCGTCGAGGAGCAGCAGCTCGGTGTCCTGGGCGAGGGCCAGCGCGATCCAGGCGCGCTGCCGCTGACCGCCGGAGAGCTGGTCCACGTGCTGGTCGCGCAGTTCCGTGGTGCCGGTGCGCTCCAGTGCCTCGTCGACGGCGGCCTGGTCGGTGGCCGACCAGGGGCTGAGCAGCCGCTGGTGCGGGTAGCGGCCGAGCCGGACCAGCGCCTCGACGGTGATCGCCTCGGGGGTGACCGGCTGCTGCGGCAGCAGCCCCATCCGGCGGGCCAGCGAACGGGCGGGCATCCGGTGGATGTCCGCGCCGTCCAGGGCCACAGTGCCGGCGGCGGGGGAGAGCAGCCGGGACAGCCCGCGCAGCAGCGTCGACTTCCCGCAGGCGTTGGGGCCGACGATGGCGGTGACGGCGCCGCCGGGCAGGACGAGGTCCAGGCCGCCGATCACCAGACGGTCGCCGTAGCGCAGGTCCAGGCCGTGGGTGGAGAGCTGGTTGGTGCGGTTCGGCCGGTCGGCGCGGGCGGTCATCCGAAACTCCGGTGTGTGGGCCTGCTCTGACGAATCATCAGGACGAGTAGCCAGGGGGCGCCGAGGGTCGCGGTGACCACGCCGACGGGCAGTCCGTGCACCGGCAGCAGATGCTGGACGACCAGGTCGGAGCCGAGCAGCAGGACGGCGCCGGTGAGGGCCGACAGCGCGAGCGTTCCGGCGGTCGGCGGCCCGGCGAGGAAACGGACCACGTGCGGTACGGCGAGTGCGACGAACGCGACCGGGCCGGTGAGCGCCGCGGCCAGCGAGGCCAGCACGATGGCGGTGAGCAGCAGTTGGAGGCGTGCGGCGGACGGCGCCAGGCCGAGCCCGCCCGCGGAGTCGTCGCCCAGGTCGAGGACGGCGAGGCGCCGGTGGAGGACGAACGCGGCGGCCATCGCGGCGGCCACGGCGCCGCCGGCGGCGGACACCTCGGTCCAGGTCCGCCCGTAGAGCGACCCCGTCGTCCACTGCAGCGCGGAGTTGGCGAGTTCGGCGGGGAAGCGCACCACCATCAGGTTGACGGCGGCGGCCAGGCCCGCCTGAACGGCCAGCCCCACCAGGACGAGACGGGTGACGCCGAGCCCCGAGCGCCAGGCGAACGCGCCGAGCAGGACGGCGGCGAGCAGCCCGCCGCCGAGGGCGGCCAGCGGGATGAGGGTCTGCGAGGCGCCGGTGGCGAGCAGCGAGACGGCGCCGAGGGAGGCGCCGCCGGTCACGCCCATGACGTCGGGGGAGGCGAGCGGGTTGCGGAACAGCCGCTGCAGCAGCCCGCCGGCGACGGCGAGGCCCGCGCCGGCGACGATCGCCGCCGCCATCCGGGGCGCCCGGAACTCCTGGACCACCAGCACGTCGCCGGAGTCGCCGAGGCCGATCAGGGCGCGCAGCGCGGTGAGCGGGGGCATCAGGATCTGCCCGGTGGTGAGCGCGGTGGTGGCCAGTACGAGGATCGCCGCCACGGCGCAGACGCTCAACAGCGCGGTCCGGCGCCCGCGGGAGGGCCGCCGCTTCGGGGCGGCGGAGGCATCCTTGGCATCCTTCCGGGGTGCGGGGACGAGGGACTGCGTCGTCGTGGGGGCGGGCGGGGTCACGGGCGTGGGCGGGGTCGTGGGGGCGGGCGGCGTCATCGGGCCACCTTCCGGGCCAGCACCGCGAGCAGCGGCGCGCCGAGGAAGGCGGTGACGATGCCGACCTCCAGTTCGGAGGGCGCGATCATGACGCGGCCCAGGACGTCGGCGCCGAGCAGCAGCAGCGGGCCGGCGATCAGACAGCCGGGGACCAGCAGCCGGTGGTCGTTGCCGAACACCAGCCGCACCAGGTGCGGGGCGGCCAGCCCGATGAAGGCGACCGGTCCCGCCACCGCGACGGCGGAGCCCGCGAGCAGCACCACGGAGAGGCCGCCGGCGACCCGGATCCTGGCCACCGGCACGCCCAGGGCCTGCGCGGTCTCGTCACCGAGGGCCAGGGCGTTGAGCGCCGGGGTGATGGCCAGCGCGATGACCAACCCGACGGCGATCAGCGGGAGTACGGGGTAGAGGACGTCGAGTGTCCGCCCGGAGAGCGAGCCGGCGAGCCAGAACCGGGCTTCGTCCAGGGTGCGGTTGCTCGCCAGCATCACGGCGGACGTCCAGGACACCAGGACGGCCGTCAGCACCGTGCCGCCCAGCGCGAGGCGTACCGGGTCCAGGTCGCCCGCCCGCCGGGCGAGCGTCTGGGCGAAGAGCGCGGCGGCCGCGGCTCCGGCGAACGCGAACCACAAGTACTGGGAAGGGTGCGTCAGATGCAGTGCGTAGATCGCGGTGACGACGGCGAAGCCGGCGCCCGCGTTGATCCCCAGAGTGGTCGGCGAGGCCAGCGGGTTGCGGGTGACGCCCTGGGCGACGGCGCCCGCCACCCCGAGCGCCGCGCCGACCGCGAGCCCGATCAGGGTGCGCGGTACGCGCAGCCCGGTGACCACCACGGCGTCACGGCTGTGGGCGTGGTGGAACAGGGCGTCGAGCACGGTGCCGAGGGGGACCGGCCGCGAGCCGAGTGCGAGGCTCGCGGCGGCGCACGCCGTCAACGCGACGGCGCCGAGCAGGAACAGCGGTATCCGCCGGACCGGGGAGGGGAGCTGGCCGGCGACGGCCGTCCGCTGGGTCTTGAGCACCGGTCGATCTTAGGTTAGGTAAACCTAACCTTGTCAATTCGCTGTACATTCGCCACATTACGTGACGCGGTCGCGCTGTATGGGGGATTACTGGGACCTGACGGCATACGAGGCGGTACTGACCGATTCGTCGTCCAGGCAGGTGCCGGTCGCCAGGTCGAAGCGCTGCTTGAGCAGCGGTGAGGCGACGTACGCCCGGCCCGCCGCCGAGCCGAGCAGGCCGCGGGACAGCACGTAGGCGCCGGTGAACGGGTCCCGGTTGCCGATCGCGTAGAGGGCGCCGTGGCGGTCCTGGAAGAGGGCGGCCTGCGAGCCGTCGGGCAGCAGGGCGGCGACGCCCCGGCCCGGGGTCAGCAGGGCGTCGTCGCAGACCGGGAACCAGGCGTCGTCGAGGAGGAGTTCGATGGTCATGCGGTGACCGTCCCTTCGAGGGTGCGGATGGCGAGGGTGGGGCCGGCCAGCAGCACCGGGCCGGCCAGCAGATCCAGATCGGGCTTGACCTGGTCGCGCTCCTCGACGAACCGGACGCTGGGGTCGGGCACGTCCGGCGCGTTGACGAAGGAGACGAAGCGGCTCAGCCGCTCGGGGTCGTTGATGGTGTCGGCCCACTCGTCGCGGTACCCCGCGACATGCGCGGACATCAGTGACTCCAGCTCGTCGCAGATGCCCAGCGAGTCGTGCACGACGACGTCGCGGACGTGCTCCAGGCCGCCCTCGATCCGCTCCAGCCAGGCGGAGGTACGCTCCAGCCGGTCGGCGGTGCGGATGTAGAACATCAGGAAGCGGTCGATGAGCCGGACCAGTTCCGCGTCGCTGAGGTCCTGTGCCAGCAGGTCCGCGTGGCGCGGGTCGGCGCCGCCGTTGCCGCCGACGTACAGGTTCCAGCCCGACGCGGTGGCGATGATCCCGAAGTCCTTGCCACGGGCCTCCGCGCACTCGCGGGCGCACCCCGAGACGGCGGACTTGAGCTTGTGCGGCGAGCGCAGCCCCCGGTAGCGCAACTCCAGGCCGATGGCCATCTTCACGCTGTCCTGGACGCCGTACCGGCACCAGGTGCTGCCCACGCACGACTTCACGGTGCGCAGCGCCTTGCCGTACGCGTGCCCCGACTCGAACCCGGCGTCCACCAGCCGTGTCCAGATCAGCGGCAGCTGGTCGACACGGGCGCCGAAGAGGTCGATCCGCTGCCCGCCGGTGATCTTCGTGTAGAGGCCGAAGTCCCGGGCCACCTCGCCGATCACGATGAGCTTCTCCGGGGTGATCTCACCGCCGGGGATACGCGGCACGATCGAGTACGAGCCGTTGCGCTGCAGGTTCGCCAGGAAGTGGTCGTTGGTGTCCTGGAGCGCGGCCTGTCCGCCGTCCAGCACATGCACCGGAGCGCCGATCGACGGCGCCAGCGAGGCGATGACCGAGGCCACCGCCGGCTTGCAGACCTCGCAGCCCTCGCCGCCCCTGGCCGCCTCGCGCCCGTGGCTGTCGAGCAGTGCCGCGAACGAGGTGACCCGCAGCGCGCGCACGATCTCGTACAGCTCCTGGCGGGTGTGCGCGAAGCAGCCGCACAGCCCCTTGTCCTCGGCGGGCGGCAGCAGCTGCCCCAGCACCTTCAGGCAACTGCCGCAGCCCGTGCCGGCCTTGGTGCACTTCTTGAGCTGCGGCACGGTGGTGCAGGAGTGCTCGGTGACGGCGCCGAGGATCGCGCCCTTGGTGACGTTGTGGCAGCTGCAGATCACCGCCGTGTCGGGCAGCGACGACGGCCCGAGTTCGACCGGCCCTCCGGCGCCCGCAGGCAGCACCAGCCGCTCGGGCGGCACCGGCGGCACCGAGCCGGTCATCGGGCGCAGCATGCCGTACGAGTCGGCGTCGCCGACCAGGATGCCGCCCAGCAGCACACCCTCGCGCGAGACCACCAGCTTCTTGTACACGCCGGAACGGGAGTCGGAGTACAGCACGTCCAGGCAGCCGGGGGTGGCGCCGTGGGCGTCGCCGAAGCTCGCCACGTCCACGCCGAGCAGCTTGAGCTTCGTCGACAGATCCGCGCCCTTGAAGGAACCCGCGTCGCCCGCGATCGCCTTCGCCGCCGTCTCCGCCATCTCGTAGCCGGGCGCGACCAGCCCGTACACCCGGCCGTCGGAGGCCAGCGCGCACTCGCCGATCGCGTACACCGCCTCGTCCTCGGTCCTGCACTGCTCGTCCACGACGATCCCGCCGCGCTCGCCGACCGGCAGCCCGCACTCCCGGGCCAGCTGGTCGCGGGGGCGGACGCCGGCCGAGAAGACCACCAGGCCGGTCGTGAGCGTCGAGCCGTCCGACAGCGACATCGCGGCGACCCTGCCGTCCTCGCCCGCCACGATCGCCTGGGTGCCGACACCCGTGTGGACGGTGACGCCCATCTCCTCGATGGTGCGCCGCAGCGCCTCGCCGCCGCCCTCGTCGATCTGCACCGGCATCAGGCGCGGCGCGAACTCCACTACGTGCGTGTCCAGTCCGAGCCCCTTCAGGGCGCCCGCCGCCTCCAGGCCCAGCAGTCCGCCGCCGACGACCGTGCCGGTGCCGCCGGTCGCGGCGTACTCCTCGATCGCCAGCAGGTCCTCGATGGTGCGGTACACGAAGCAGCCCTCGGTGTCCTTGCCCGGGACCGGCGGCACGAACGGGAAGGAGCCGGTGGCCAGCACCAGCGTGTCGTACCCGAAGGTCAGCCCGGAGCGGGCGGTCACGGTGCGGGCCGCGCGGTCGACGGTGAGCGCGGGATCCCCCAGCCGCAGCTCGATGCCGTGCTTCTCCATGAAGCCGTCCTCGGCGAGGGCGAGTCCGTCCGGCGTCGTCCCGGAGAAGTACGAGGTCAGATGGACCCGGTCGTACGCCGCGCGGGGCTCCTCGCACAGCACGACCACCCGCGCCCGCTCGGTGACGCCCCGGTCGGCGAGCGCCTCCAGGAACCGCTGACCGACCATGCCGTGTCCGACCAGCACGATCGTCGGAACCGTGGGAACGTCCGTCGTGCCGCCAGCCATCGTGTCAACAGCCATGGTCAGGAACCTCCGTCGTTGGTGAGCAGGTGGAGCAGCGGAGCGGATGAGGCCGGGAGCGGCTCGTCGGCCTCCCAGGTGCGGGCGAGCGTGCCCACCGCGGCGAGATCGCCGAGCAGGATCCCGCCGACCAGCCGGTCGTCACGGATGACGACCTTCCGGTAGGCGCCGCGGGTCGCGTCCGTGAGGCGCAGTACGTCGTCGCCGGGGACCGGCAGCGGGTCGCCGAACGCGGCGAGGTCGAAGGGGGCGATCCCGGTGGCACCGGTACGGGCGGGCTCTGAGGCGTTGGCTGCGGGCGCGGGGGAGCCGCCGAGGGTCAGCCGGGTCAGGGCGCGGGTGCCGGTGTAGCGCGGTGGGTCCGCGGGGCGGCCGGGGGCGGGCCCCCGCGCCGCCTCGGTGAGCAGCAGCGCCAGCGCGTCCGCCTGTTCACGGGCCGCGTTCGCCAGGCCGTACACGACACCGCCGTGCTGCGAGCAGTCGCCGATCGCGTGGATGAACGGGTCGGACGTCCGCAGCTCGTCGTCCACGACGATGCCCCGGTCGACCTCGAGCCCCGCCGCCTGCGCCAGCCCGGTGCGGGGCCGCACACCGCAGGCGAGAACGACCAGGTCGGTGCCGAGGCAGTAGCCGTCGGCGAGTTCGACGGACCGGACGGCGCGGACGGCCTGCGGCGTACCGTCCGGGGCGGTCCGCAGTCCCCGCACCCGGCACTCCGTGTGGACCTCGATGCCCATCGACTCCAGATGCGTGCGCAGCAGCCTGCCGGACTGCTCGTCCAGCTGCCGCTCCATCAGGTACTCGCCCTGCTGGAGCAGGACGACATGGGCGCCGCGCGCCGCCAGCGCCCGCGCCGCGGACACCCCGAGCAGCCCGCCCCCGACGACGACCGCCCGCACGCCGGGGTGCAGCGCCCCGGACAGCGCCAGGCAGTCGTCCATGGTGCGGAAGGCGTGCACGCCCAGCGGCAGTTCACCGCGCCCGGCCTCGAACAGGCCGCGCAGCGGCGGGAGCACCGGGTTGGAGCCGGTGGCCAGCACCAGCCGGTCGTAGCGAGTGGCGGAGCCGTCGTCGCAGATCACGAGGCGCTCGGCGCGGTCCACCCGCACCACGCGCCGTACGGTGCAGGCGGCGTCCGGCAGCGTGATGACGTCCGGCTCGTACCGTCCGGCGAGTACCTCGGCGAGCAGCACCCGGTTGTACGGGGCGTGCGCCTCCTCCCCGAACAGCGTCACGCGGACGCCGGGGGCGGCGGGCGCGAGCTGCTGCGCCAGGCGCGCACCCGCCATCCCGCCGCCCACCACCACGATCTCCGTGCCCGCTTCGATGTCCATGCCGGTCAGCCTGCGGCGCGGCTGTTACCCGGCCGCATCGCGTCCGTTTCCCTGAGGGAACGATGCCCTCAGCGCGGGACGGCGGCGGGTGTGAGACGGATGGCGGCGCGGCTCTGAGCCGCACGAGAGCCGAACCCGGGCCGCACCCGAACCGGAATAAAGACTGCGCGTAGATGATCTCTGCGAAGATTGATGCCCCCGAATCCGCTGACGGCCGGTGGGGACGGGTACGGTCGGATGATGGCCGCACCCGACGACAGCCCCGGTTTCCTGTTCTGGCGCACCTCCCTCCACTGGCAGCGCGCCATCGCGGCGGCCCTGGCGCCGCTCGATCTCACCCACGCCCAGTTCGTCCTGCTGGCCGGGCTGTGGTGGCTCGACAGCCAGGGCGAGCAGCCCAACCAGCTCCAACTGGCCCGGCACAGCGGCACGGACGTGAAGATGACGTCCCAGGTGCTGCGCCGGCTGGAGGACAAGGGCCTGCTCACCCGCGTGACCGATCCGAGCGACACCCGGGCCAAGCGGCTCGGCATCACGCCCGCGGGCGCCGAGCTGGCCACCGAGGCGGTCGCCACGGTCGAGGCGACCGACGCGGCGTTCTTCGGCGCGGCGCCCGACCAGGAAGCGCTGCTCGCCGCGCTGCGCACCCTCGCCCTGCCGCCCGCCGGACCGCCCGCCGAGGCGTGATCGGTGACCGGATCGTTCCGCATCCAGGCACAATGGTGTCTGTACCGCGGACTCCGCCGAGGGCCAGGATCGAGGCATGAACCGAGCACTGATCGTCATCGACGTCCAGCAGTCCTTCCTCCAGCGCCCGCTGTGGCAGGCCTCGTCCAACCCCGGCATCGTCGGCCAGGTGAACCGCCTCGTGGCGCACGCCCGCGACGAGGGCGACCTCGTCGTCTGGGTGCTGCACAGCGAGCCCGGCACCGGCGGGGTCTTCGACCCGGCCAGCGGTCACGTGCGCCTGATGGAGGGACTGGAGCCGCTCGACGGCGAGCCAGTGCTCACCAAGACCGCGCACAACGCCTTCACCACCACCAACCTCCAGCAGCTCCTCACCTCGCGCGGCGTCACCGAGGTCATCACCAGCGGCATCCGCACCGAGCAGTGCGTCGAGACGACGACCCGGCTCGCCTCCGACCTCGGCTACGAGGTCACCTTCGTCACCGACGCGACCGCCACCACCCCGTGCGAGCACTGGGACGCGCCGGCCGGCCGCTCGGTCGAGGAGATCCTCGCCGACCCCCGCACCCTGCAGACCGACGACATCATCGCGCGCACCGAGTACGCGCTCGCCGGCCGGTTCGCCCGGGTGACCACCGTCAAGGAGCTGACCGGATCGTGACCCGGGTCGTCTTCCTGCTCGTCCCGCACCTGCACCTGCTGGATCTCGCGGGCCCGGCGCAGGTGTTCTCGACCGCGGCCGACTTCGGCTACGACTACGAGACCGCCTACGTCGGCGAGCAGGAAGACATCCCGACCGCCCAGGGCGTACCGCTCAGGGCGGCCACCCGCTGGCCCGACCTCACCCCCGACGACCTGGTGATCGTCCCGGGCTGGCGGTCCCGCACGCTGAGGCAGAACGGGCACGTGGCGGAGTCCACGCTCCAGCGGCTGCGCGACCACCACGCCGCGGGCGGCGTCGTCGCCAGCATCTGCGCGGGCGCCGACGCCCTCGGCCGGGCCGGCCTCCTCGACGGCCGCCGCTGCACCACCCACCACGACGTGCAGGACGAACTCGCCGTCCGCCACCCGCGGGCCACCGTCGTGCGCGATGTGCTCTACGTGGTCGACGACCGGATCGTCACGTCCGCCGGGATCGCCAGCGGCATCGACCTCGCGCTGCACCTCGTCGCCGGCCGGCACGGGCCGGGCGCCGCCGCCCGCATCGCCCGCAACATGGTCGTCTACGCCCGCCGCAACGGCGACGAACAGCAGACCAGCGCGATGCTCCGGCACCGCGCCCACCTCAGCGACGCCGTCCACCGCGTCCAGGACCTCATCGACGCCCGTTTCACCGAACACCTCGGCCTCGCCGACCTCGCCGCCACCTCCGGCGTCAGCGAACGCACCCTCACCCGCCGCTTCGGCGAAGCCACCGGCCTCACCCCGCTCCGCTACCAGCAGGTCCTCCGCGTCGAGCGCGCCGTACACCTCATCTCCCACGGCTCCACCATCGAATCCGCCGCCCGAGCCGTCGGCTTCGAGGACGCCCGCATGCTCCGCCGCCTGCGCGCCCGGGCCTGACGGCGCCGGGTCCCGGTTGAGTGAGGTGGTCCGACGTGGTTCGTGCGGCGCATCGGCCGCTATCGAGGATCGATCATGCGGACCGGTTGCCCCGTGGTGCGAGCGATGAGACGGTGATCACCGGCTCGTGGCGGACCGGGAAGTTGACCGAGGCGGCGATGAAGCAGGTGCGGTGGGCGTCGGCGTGGAGGGTGGCGGCCTTGTCGGCCATCTCCTGGGAGGCGACCTCGACCTGTGGGCGCAGGACCGCTTCCGTGAAGTGGCCGCCCTCGGGGGTGGTTTCCATCGTGCCGTGCGCGTTGTCCGTGTAGGCGGTGACGGTGACGCCGCCGACGGCGCAGACGTGCAGGTAGGCGAGCATGTGGCACTGCGACAGCGCGGCGAGGAGCAGCTGCTCGGGGTTCCAGCGGGAGGCGTCGCCGCGGAAGGTCGGGTCGGAGCTGCCGAGGATGGTGGGTACGCCGGCGGCCGAGACCTCGTGGGAACGGTCGTAGGCGCGGTAAGTGCTCGTCCCGGTACCGAGGTTGCCGGTCCAGGTGACCTGCGTGTCATAGGTGTGGGGCGTGGGCACGGCGGCTCCTTCTGTTGATCTGCCGGACAGGGCCCAGAGTACGTTCAGCCGGTCGCGGGACCCACCGCCTCCACCCGCACCGCGCACACCTTGAACTCCGGCATGCGGGACGTCGGGTCGAGAGCCGGGTTGGTCAGGGTGTTGGCGCGGCCCTCGCCCGGCCAGTGGAACGGCATGAAGACGGTGTCGGGGCGGATGGCGGAGCTGATGAGCGCGGGGGCGACGGCGCGGCCCCGGCGGCTGGTGACCGCGAGGACGTCGCCCTCGGCGACCCCCAGGCGCGCGGCGAGCTGTGGATGGAGCTGCACGAAGGGGCCGGGGGAGGCGGCGTTGAGTTCGGGGACACGGCGGGTCTGGGCACCGGACTGGTACTGCGCCAGGACGCGGCCGGTCGTCAGATGGAGCGGGTAGTCGGCCGACGGCTCCTCCGCGGAGGGCCGGTGCAGGACCGGGACGAAGCGGGCCCTGCCGTCCGGCGTCGCGAAACGGTCCAGGAAGAGGCGGGGCGTTCCGGGGTGCGCGGCGTCCGAAGACGTTTGCGGGCACGGCCAGAAGACGCCGTCCTCCTCCGCGATCCGCCGGTAGGTGATGCCCGAGTAGTCCGCCGGACCGCCCGCCGACGCGCGGCGCAGCTCGTCGAAGACCTCCTCGGGGTCGGTGGGGAAGCCCTTCTCCCACCCGAGCCGGGCGGCGAGCCCGTTCAGCACCTCCAGGTCGGTACGGACCTCCGGCGGCGGGTCGATCGCCTTGCGGCGCAGGATGACCCTGCCTTCCAGGTTGGTGGTCGTGCCGGTCTCCTCCGCCCACTGGGTGACCGGCAGCACGACGTCCGCCAGCTCGGCCGTCTCCGACAGGACGACGTCGCAGACCGCGAGGAAGCCGAGCGAGGCGATCCGTTCGGTGATGTGCGCGGCGTTCGGCGCGGAGACGACCGGGTTGGAGCCCATCAGCAGCAGCGCGTGCACCTCCACGCCGAGCGTGTCCAGCAGTTCGTACGCGCTGCGCCCCGGCGCCGGCAGGTCGTCCGGGTCGACACCCCACACCGCCGCCACGTGCGCCCGTGCGCCCGGGTCGTCCAGCTTGCGGTAGCCGGGGAGCTGGTCGGCCTTCTGGCCGTGCTCGCGCCCGCCCTGCCCGTTGCCCTGCCCGGTGAGGCAGCCGTAGCCGGAGAGCGGCCGGCCCGCGCGGCCGGTCGCGAGGCACAGGTTGATCCAGGCGCTGACGGTGTCGGTGCCCTTGGACTGCTGCTCGGGGCCGCGCGCGGTGAGCACCATGCTCTCCGGTGTCGCGCAGAACATCCGCACGGCCTCCCGGAGTTGCGGCACCGGCACCCCGGTGATGCGTTCCACCAGTTCCGGCCAGTGCGCCATGACGCCCGGCCGCGCCTCGGCCCAGCCGGTCGTGCGCTCCGCGATGAACCGCTCGTCCAGATGTCCCTCGGCGACGGCGAGGTGCAGCAGCCCGAGCGCGAGCGCCAGATCGGTGCCGGGCCGCGGCTGCAGATGCAGATCCGCGTGCTCGGCGGTACGGGTGCGGCGCGGATCGACGACGATCAGCTTGCCACCCCGCTCGCGCAGCTCCGTGAGGTACCGCAGCGCGGGTGGCATCGTCTCGGCGAGGTTGGAGCCGACGAGGATCACGCAGCCGGTGCGGGCGATGTCCTCCAGCGGGAACGGCAGCCCCCGGTCCAGGCCGAAGGCCCGCTGGTGGGCGGCGGCCGCCGAGGACATGCAGAACCGGCCGTTGTAGTCGATCTGCGAGGTGCGCAGCACCACCCGCGCGAACTTGCCGAGCGCGTACGCCTTCTCGTTGGTCAGCCCGCCGCCGCCGAAGACCCCGACGGCGTCGCGGCCGTGCTCGGCCCGCGTCCGCAGCAGTCCCTCGGCGACCCGGTCGAGCGCCTCGTCCCAGCCGGCCGGCTCCAGCGCGCCGCCGGCACCGCGCACCAGCGGCCCGGTCAGCCGCGCGCCGCGCGCCAGCACCTGGGGCGCGGTGCGCCCCTTGCCGCACAGCGCGCCCCGGTTCACCGGGAACGCGGGCCGTTCCACGACCTCGACGCCGCCCGCCGGCAGCGCCGCGAGCCCCATGCCGCATTGCAGGGCGCAGTAGGGACAGTGCGTGTCAATGGTGCTCGGGCTCATCCGCCCAGCCTGCGCCGTACGTGTTTCGCCCCCGTACGCGACGCGGTTACGCGGCCGGTACGCGCACCTCAGCGCGCCGCCGGGCGCCCTGTGAGGGCGGGGCGGACGTCCGTCAGCGTGCCGCCGGGTCCGGGGCCAGGGCCCGTGTCACGCCCGGCTCCCGGGGTCCGAGGAAGACCGGGTCGGGCTCGACCACGATGTCCAGCGCCGCCTTGGTCGCCGCGACGAGCTCGCGCCCGCCGCCGTAGAACCACGTCACGTCGTGCGGTTCGTCGACCCCGACGCCGTACCCCTCGACGCCCGCCGCGTCGCACAGCGCCAGCGCCCGCCGGATGTGGAAGCCCTGGCTGACGAGGATCGCCCGGTCCACACCGAAGATCCGCTTGGCGCGGCTGCACGAGTCCCAGGTGTCGAAGCCCGCGTAGTCCAGCACGACCTTCGACGCGGGCACACCCTGCTTCTGCAGATAGCCGAGCATCGCGCCCGGCTCGTTGTAGTCGGTGCGGCTGTTGTCGCCGGTCACCAGGATCGCCCGGACCTTGTGCGTCCGGTACAGCTCGGCGCCCGCGTCCAGCCGGTGTGCGAGATACGGCGTCGGTTTCCCGTCCGCCAGGCCCGCGCCGAACACCACCGCCACCGGCTCCGACGGTACGTCCGCGACCGCCCGCACCCGTCCGTCCGCCGTGATCTGCAGCCAGGTCGCGGGCAGCAGCGCCAGGACGCAGCAGGCCATCACGGCCTGCAGGAGGAGCCGGCGGCCGCGCCGGGTCCGCGGCGGGCGCAGCCTGCGCAGCACGGCGGGCACGGCGGCACGTATCCGGCCCGGCTTCATTCGGCGTCCCCTCGCTGAGCGACTCTGTCGTGCGGTCAACTCCGTCGTCCGGATCGACGCGTACGGCGCCGGTACGGTTCCGGGCACGATGGACGCAGCCGCGCCGCCAGCGAAGAGAGGACCGCCGCCTTGACCCCGCCGCCCCCGTCCCGCCTGCCCTTCTTCGTCTACGGGACGCTGCGTCCCGGCCAGGCCAACCACCCGCTGGTGGAGGGCCGTACCGCACCGCCGAGACCCGCCGTACTGCCCGGGGCGCTGCTGTACGCCGGGCCCGGCTACCCCTACGCGGTCGCTGCCCCGGCCGCCGAACCCGTCACCGACACCGTGCACGGTGAGCTGCTGGACGTGCTGCCCGACCAGTACGACACCGTCCTCGCCGACCTCGACCGGCTGGAGGACCACGTCCCGGGCGCGCGCGGGAATCTGTACGAGCGGCTGGCGCTGCGCGTGATCTGCGACGGTCTGCGGTGCGACGCCTGGGTGTATCTCGCGGGGGAGGGGCCGGCCAGGACCCTGCGGGCGTCGGGGCGGATCATTCCGGGCGGCGACTGGGTCCGCACCCAGCGGTCTCACAGGCCGTACCGACGCTCGTGAGACCGAGGAAAACACTTGTCATCACTGTGCAATGCGGGCGCAACCTCCGCACTTCAGGCTCGGTCCATGACGGCGTCGACAGCGCATCCGCACCCGCACCCGGAGTTCGGCCTGGCCCCGGCCGACGGCTCCGGCAGCCCCGGCAGCTCTGACAGCCCCGACAACTCCGGCCTGTCCGGCAGCTTCGACAGTACGGCGCAGCTCCTGAACCGGATCACCGCACAGCTCAGCAGCCAGCTCTCCCACGTCACCCTCACCGCGGTCCCGCGCGGCCCGGCCCTGGTCGCCGTGGCGCACGGCAGCCGTGACCCCGCGGCGCGGCGCACCGTGCGCGCGCTCCTCGACCGGGTCCGGGCGCTGCGCCCCGGCCTGCCCGTCCACCTCGGGCACATCGAGCTGAACGAGCCGCTGCTCGACGACACACTCGCCGCGCTGCGCGGTGATGTGGTGCTCGTGCCGCTGCTGCTCGGCCACGGCTACCACGTCAAGCAGGACATACCGCAGGCGCTGGCCCGCGCCCCGCACCTGCGCGGGCTGACCGCCGCGCCGCTCGGCCCGCATCCGCTGCTCGCCGAGACGCTGCACGTGCGCCTCGCGGAGGCCGGCTGGCGCAAGGGCCTGCGGCGCGCGGGTGTGGTGCTGGCGTCCGCCGGCTCCCACGACCCCGACTGGCCCGCCGACACCGCCCGCACCGCCGAACTCCTCAGCCACCGGCTCGGCGGCGCCCCCGTCCTGCCCGCCTACGCCTCCGGCGCGGGACCGTCCGTCGACGAGGCGGTCGGTGCGCTGACCGCGCGCGGCCACCGGGTCGCGGTCGCCTCGTACTTCACCGCCCCCGGTCGGTTCGCCACCCGGACGTCGGCAGGGGCGCCCTGGATCGCGGCGGCGCCGCTGGGCGCGCACAGCGCCATGGCCCGCCTGGTGCTGCACCGTTACGACCAGGCGCTGGCCGCCGCCGGCCGGGCCGCGCCGCGCCATCTCGCCAGCGCGTAACCCGGTACGGGACCGCGGGACCGGTGGCGGCGGCGCGTCTGTCACTCCGGAGCGTTACGGTCACAGGCATGGAAGCGAACTACCGGACCGACGCGGCGGCCGCGCACCTCGGGCCGTACGAGCGGTACGGGCCGTACGGGGACGCCGATACCGACCGCTATGTGACCGAGCCCGACAAGCGGCCGGGCCGCACGGCGTTCCAGCGCGACCGGGCGCGGGTGCTGCACTCGGCCGCGCTGCGCCGGCTGGCGGGCAAGACCCAGGTGGTGGACCCGGGCTCGGCCCTGATGAACACCAGCCCGCGCACCCGCCTCACGCACTCGTTGGAGTGCGCGCAGGTGGGGCGGGAGCTGGGCGCCGCGCTCGGCAGCGACCCGGACCTCATCGAGACGGCGTGCCTGGCGCACGACCTCGGCCACCCGCCCTTCGGGCACAACGGCGAGCAGGTGCTGGCCGAGGTCGCCGAGGCGTGCGGCGGCTTCGAGGGCAACGCGCAGTCGCTGCGGCTGCTGACCCGGATCGAGCCGAAGCGCTTCATGCGGGACGCCGACGGCACGATGGTCAGCGTCGGCCTGAACCTCACCCGTGCCGCCCTGGACGCCGCCACGAAGTACCCGTGGCCGCGCGGCGGCCACCCCACGAACCCCGGCAGCCCCAAGTTCGGGGCCTACGAGGACGATCTGCCGGTCTTCGACTGGCTGCGGGCCGGTGCGCCGGCGGACCGGCAGTGCTTCGAGGCCCAGGTCATGGACTGGGCCGACGACGTCGCGTACTCGGTGCACGACGTGGAGGACGGCCTGCACGCCGGCCACCTCGACCCGAACCTGCTGCTCGCCGACGCCGAGCGCGCCGACATCTTCGACTGCGCGGGGGAGCGGTACGCGGCCGACGCCACCCCCGACGAGCTGGCCGAGGCCCTCGACCGGCTCCTGGAGCAGGCGTGGTGGCCGCACGGCTATGACGGCTCGGCCATCTCCCAGGCCCGGCTGAAGGACGCCACCTCGCAGCTCATCGGCCGGTTCTGCCTGGCCGCCGAGCGCGCCACCCGCGAGGCGTACGGCACCGGGCGGCTCACCCGGTACCGCGCCGAGCTGGTCGTGCCGCGCGAACAGCGCCTGGAGTGCGCAGTCCTCAAGGCGGTCGCCGACCGGTACGTCATGCAGCGCGCCTCGCAGGAGCGCCGCCGCGCCGAGCAGCGGATCCTCATCTCGGAGCTGTCAGAAGCGCTGCTGGCGCGCGCCCCCGAGGGCCTGGACCCGCAGTTCCGCGGCATCTTCGACGAGGCGGCGGACGACAGTGCGCGGCTGCGCGCCGTCGTCGACCAGATCGCGTCGCTCACCGACGCGACGGCCACGGCCCTGCACGCACGGCTCACGACGGGCCGGTCCGCCAGGCTGCTGTGAGGCGGTGACGCGGCGGTGGGGGCCGGGCGGTGCGACGTGCCGCCGGGCCGGGCCGACCGGCCGCGGACGTACTCTTTCCGGTCCCGTCGCGGCCACCCGCGACCGGGCCCGCGCGCATCTGTCCGAAGTAGTGCGGGCGCGCGAGGCATACGAGGGGCGCTTTGTCGACTCGGCGCGGCGCTCTTCCCGCCAGGCGTGACGTAAGGGACGCTCGCAGGTACGGCATCTGTTGGGGAGGCGCACAGTGGTGGACGCAGACCAGACCATCGTCATCGTCGGAGCGGGACTCGCCGGCGCCAAGGCGGCGGAAACCCTCCGGTCGGAGGGCTTCACCGGGCGGGTGATCCTGATCGGCGACGAGCGCGAGCACCCGTACGAGCGGCCACCCCTGTCCAAGGGGTTTCTGATCGGCAGCGCGGAACGCGACTCGGTCTTCGTCCAGCAGACGGCCTGGTACGCGGAGCACGACATCGAGCTGCACCTCGGCCAGCCGGTCGTGCACCTCGACCCCGCGGCCAAAACCGTACGGCTCGGGGACGGCACCGTCCTCCCGTACGACAAGCTGCTGCTCGCCACCGGCGCCGAGCCGCGCCGGCTGGACATCCCCGGTACCGAACTGGCCGGCGTCCACCACCTGCGGCGGCTCTCGCACGCGGAGCGCCTCAAGCACGTACTGACCTCGCTCGGCCGCGAGAACGGCCATATCGTCATCGCCGGCGCGGGCTGGATCGGCCTGGAGGTCGCCGCCGCCGCGCGTGGCTACGGCGCCGAGGTCACCATCGTGGAGCCCGAGCCCACGCCGCTGTACTCGGTGCTCGGCCCCGAGCTCGGCGGGGTCTTCGCCGATCTGCACCGCGAGCACGGCGTCCGTTTCCACTTCGGCGCGAAGCTCGCCGAGATCTCCGGCCAGGACGGCATGGTGCTGGCCGCCGTCACCGACGACGGCGAGGAGCACCCCGCCCACGACGTGCTGGCCGCGATCGGTGCCGCCCCCCGCACCGCGCTCGCCGAGGCCGCCGGGCTGACCCTCGCCGAACGCTCGGCGGGCGGCGGTATCGCCGTGGACGCGTCCCTGCGCACCTCGGACCCGGACATCTACGCGGCCGGCGACGTCGCCAACATCGAGCACCCGCTCTCCGGCGGCCGGCTGCGTGTCGAGCACTGGGCCAACGCCCTCAACAGCGGCCCGGCCGCCGCCCGCGCCATGCTCGGCCGGGACGTCAGCTACGACCGGGTGCCGTACTTCTTCTCCGACCAGTACGACCTGGGCATGGAGTTCTCCGGCCATGCCGCGCCGGGCAGCTACGACCAGGTGGTGTGCCGGGGAGACGTCGGCAAGCGGGAGTTCATCGCCTTCTGGCTCAGCGGGGGACGCGTGCTGGCCGGGATGAACGTCAACGTCTGGGACGTCACCGACCCGATCCAGCAGCTGATCCGCTCGGGCCGCACCGTCGACCCCGACCGGCTGTCCGACCCCACCGTGCCGCTAGCCTCCTTCCTGGAATGACCGAAGGACCGGACTGACCAGCGGAGGACCACGTCATGCGCACGGCCGTCGTACCCGTCGAGGAGATCTTCGAGCTGCGCTGGGCGGTGCTCCGCACCGGCCTGCCCCGGGAGACCGCGATCTACCCGGAGGACTCCCGCGAGTCCACCTTCCACGTCGCGGCCTACGACGACGAGGGCGCGGTCCAGGCGTGCGTCACGTTCTTCCCCGACACGCTGCCCGGCGAGGGCGCCGCCGCCTACCGCTTCCGGGGTATGGGCAGCGCCCCCGAGGTGCGCGGCCAGGGCTACGGCGCGGCCGTGCTGCAGGCCGGCCTCGCCGAGGCCACGGTGCGCGGCGCCGAGCTGGTGTGGTGCAACGGCCGTACGTCCGCCCAGGGCTTCTACGAGCACCTCGGGTTCACCGCGACCGGCGAGGAGTTCATCGTCGAACCGAGCGGACCGCACTTCATATTCATGATCAAGACGGCCGGCTGATCACGAGGGCCGGCCGGATCAGCTCGACAGGTAGAACGCCAGCAGTCCGGAGGCGTCCATGTCGAGCGCGGGCTCGGAGCTCTGCCAGGACCGGACGTCGTCGACATAGCGACTTCCGCGCCCGGTGAAGGTCCCGAACGGGTCCGCGCCGCCGGGCTGGCACTTGCGCATGTCGTCCAGGTAGTCGCCCAGCCCGTCGGCGAACTGCGCGGTCCCGTTGGGCCCGTTGACGATCGCACCGGTGTCCACCGGCGCCTTGCCGTCCAGGCTCCCGGCGAGATTGCCGAGCTGCCCAGCGGTGCACTTGGGGTAGGTGGTGCCCGAGCCGACCATGAAGGACGTGCCCCAGGCGTTGGCGCCGAGCAGCCAGTCGAGCTGCTGGACGGCGAACCGGTTGACGGAGGTGTCGCCGGTCAGCCCCCGGTAGAGCCGGGTGGTGGCCGCGAGGCCCAGGGTGTGCGAGTCGGCGTCGAAGTCGTTGTAGACCGCGCCGGCGTGGAACGGGTCCTTGGCGGCGCGGGCCTGCCCCGAGGCGATCTGCGCCTTGAGGTTCGCGACCAGGGTGTCGTACGAGACCGGCAGCCCGGCCGGGTTCCCGGCGGCCTTGATGGCGCGCGCCAGGTCCGTGTAGGCGAGCGCGCTGGTGTCGTACATGTTGAGCGTGTCGCCGGTCGTGCCGTACGCCTTCGCCCAGGTGGCCGACTGCTGGAGCCAGCCGGCGGCGCGGGAGTCGCCCAGCTGCTGCGCGGCCAGCGCCAGCTCGGCGCCGCCGAAGGCCAGGTCGTCCTGCCAGCTGGTCTCCGGGTAGTACGCGTACGGGACGGTCGTGACGAGCTTGCCGGGCTTGGTGTCCGCCAGCGCGTAGACCTGCGCGGCGGCCGCCAGATAGCTCTTGGCCTTCGCGGGGTCCGAGGCGGCGTAGCGCTGCGCGCCGAGCGCGAAGTCGGCGGCGAGCCGGCCGGCCTGGTTGGGGCTGAGCTTCGAGCCGGGGGCGCCGGCCCGGAACACCGGGCGGTTGCGCAGGAACGCGTTGGCGGTGTCGGAGTCGTCCTTCTGCGGCAGCCGCCAGACGTCGTGGTCGCCGACGACGCTGCCGCTGTCGGTTCCGGAGCCGAGGCCGACCTGGATGTAGAGGGTCTTGGTGTCGCCGTCCCACATCTTGTCGAGCCAGTCCAGGCCGTGCTGCGCCTCGGCGCCGAGCGCGGAGGTGGGGGAGGCGCCGGTCTCGCGGGCGGCGATCTGCAGCGTGGCGGCGGCGTACGTCGTGGTCTCGGTGAACTTCAGGTAGTCGCCCGCGTCGAACCAGCCGCCCTCGGCGTCGACGGTGCCGCCGAGCTTGGCCGGCGCCTTGGAGATCGTGTCGCCGTCGCCGCTGGTGAACTTGGGCCAGTCGTAGACGGCGGCGTGCGCGTCGTTGAGATGGGACGGCTGGCGCTTCAGCGACCCGGGTATGACGTCGCGGCCGTCGCGCTGGGCCTGGAAGAAGGTGGTGGCATCGGCGGCGGGCTTGCCGTAGACGGCCTTCGCGCTGCCGATGGTGAAGGTGGGCGAGGCGCCGGTGGCCGCGCCGCTGACCTCCAGGTGGTAGGTGCCGGCAGCCTGCACCGAGCTGAAGTCGATCAGGTAGACGGCCGGGTAGGCGGTGTTCCAGCTGCCCTGGCTCGTGCCGGTCTTGCCGGTGGCGGCGGTCGCGCCGGTGCTGTCGAGCAGCTTCCAGGTGGCGCCCGAGACGGCGCCCTTCGCCAGCAGGAACGCCTCCTTGGCGCCGCTGCCGTCGTATCCGACCTGGTTGACCCGGACCTGTCCGGTGGTGGCGGCCTCGGCGGAACCCGCGCCGCCGCTCAGCAGGGCCGCGACGACAGCGGCAGTGGCCGTGGCCGCACCTGCCGCCAGGCCGAGTCCGCGTCGTCGACTGTGCTTGTGGGGCATGCGCCCGCCTCTCCGTCGGTACCGCGCGCCATTAGTAAACATTCTTAACAATTGGGGAAGCTAGTGGGTGGCCGCGGCGGAGGTCAAGGGTCTGTCACACCTGGGCCTTAGACTTCACGGGTGGCAGGCAGGATCAAGGATGAGGACGTCAAGGCGGTCCGGGACGCGGTCCCGATCGACGCCGTCATCTCGGAGTACCTGCAGCTCAAGAACGCGGGTGGTGGGAACCTGAAAGGGCTCTGCCCCTTTCATGATGAAAAGTCCCCGTCGTTCCAGGTAAGTCCCTCGAAGGGGCTCTTCTACTGCTTCGGCTGCCAAGAAGGCGGCGACACGCTCGACTTCGTCATGAAGCTCGACCACCTCTCCTTCTCCGAGGCCGTCGAGCGGCTGGCCGCCAAGACCGGCATCGTGCTGCGGTACGACGAGGGCGGGTACAACCCCGGCCGCCAGCAGGGCGAGAAGATCCGGCTCATCGAGGCGCACAAGATCGCCGCGCAGTTCTTCGTCGAGCAGCTCGGCAGCGCCGAGGCCGAGATCGGCCGCAAGTTCCTCACCGAGCGCGGCTTCGACCAGGCCGCCGCGGAGCACTTCGGCGTCGGATACGCGCCCGCCGGCTGGGACCATCTCATCCGCTTCCTGCGCGGCAAGGGCTTCACCGACAAGGAACTGCTCACGTCCGGGCTGGCCAGCGAGGGCCGCCGCGGGGCGATCGACCGCTTCCGCGGCCGGCTGATCTGGCCGATCCGCGACATCACCGGTGACGTGATCGGCTTCGGCGCCCGCAAGCTCCGCGAGGACGACAACGGGCCCAAGTACCTGAACACCCCCGAGACGCCGCTCTACAAGAAGTCGCATGTGCTGTACGGCATCGACCTCGCCAAGAAGGAGATCGCCAAGACCGGCAAGGCCGTCGTCGTCGAGGGGTACACCGACGTCATGGCCTGCCATCTCGCGGGCGTCACCACCGCCATCGCCACGTGTGGCACCGCCTTCGCCGAGGACCACATCAAGATCCTCCGCCGGCTGCTGATGGACAACTCCAGCTCGCACGTCGTCTTCACCTTCGACGGGGACGCGGCCGGCCAGCGGGCCGCGCTGCGCGCCTTCGAGGACGACCAGAAGTTCGCCGCCCGCACCTCCATCGCGATCAGCCCCGGCGGTATGGACCCCTGCGAGCTGCGGCTCGCCGACGGTGACGCGGCCGTGCGCAACCTTGTCGAGCACTCCTCCCCGCTCTTCGAGTTCGCCATCCACAGCGCCGTCGCCCGGCACAACACCGACACCGCCGAGGGCCGCGCCGCCGCCCTGGAGGAAGCCGCACCGATCGTCGCCGGGATCAAGGACAGCTCCATCCAGCACGAGTACGCGGTGTCGCTCGCCTCCAAGCTCGGCATCCTGGACGAGCAGTTCGTCGTCCGCCGGGTCTCCCAGCTCGCCCGCTGGGCCCGCGACCGCGGCCAGCGCGGCCCGGAGCCGCGCCGCGACCGTCAGCAGGGCCAGGGCCAGAGCTCCAGTGGTTCGGGCCAGGGCGTCACCCGCCCCCAGCCGCCGCGCGGCCCGCGGCTGGATCTGCGCAGCCCCTCCCACCGGGTGGAGCGCGAGCTGCTCAAGCTCGCCCTCCAGCATCCGCATCTGGTCTCCCCGGCCTTCGACGCCTACGGCGAGGACGAGTTCACCGCCCCGCCGTACGCCGCCGTCCGGCACGCCATCTCCGAAGCCGGCGGTACCGAGCACGCGGACGACGGCTACCTCGCCCGGGTCCGGGACGTCGCCCCGGACGACACCGTCCGGATCCTCGTCACCGAGCTGGCTGTCGAGGCCACCCACACCCGTCGGGCCCCCGACGAGGTCTACGCGGGCATGCAGCTCGTCGCCGTCCGGCTGCAGGCCGTCGAGCGCCGCATCAGCGAGGTCCGCGCCAATCTGACCCGGCTCGGCCCGCGCGCCGGTGCGGATGATCTCAGCGCCGTCCAGAGCGAGTTGTGGGCGCTGCAGCAGTACGGCCAGCGGCTGCGCGAACAGGGCACCGCGGCTCTGTAGGGCCGTCCTCCAGCTATTGCTGGGAGGTGCCCCAGGCCGCTGTCCGGTGCGGTGACCGATCGAACGCACCCCGTGACATTGGCCCGAAAAACCCGGCGCACGCCCCTCGTGGCGGGGGTGTGCCGTACGCCACACTGGGGGGCGGTGCCTGAGTCCTCGGAGCGCGGAATACCGGATTCTGCAAACAGAGATGCGACCGGTGATCCGCATACGGCGAACTCCCGGACGGACAGCGGCCAGGCCGCGACCGTCCCAATGCCGCGCGTCTCCGAGCCCGTGACTGTGCTCACCATGGAGGTCGCTCCCGTGCAGACCCACCCCCTGACGACCGTGGCCGAGGTGGTCTTGTCGGAACCCGAGGCCGAGCCGAGGGAACGGGAGCGGGTACCGGAGCAGAACCACGCCGCCACCCACCCGGAAGCGGAGGACGTCCTGGAAACGGAGGACGTCCTGGAAACCGAGGACGGCCGGGAAGTGCAGGACGGCCCGGACTCGGAACCGGACCCGGAGCCACCCGAGCCGCCGGAGCTCCTGAAGGTCCTCGCGTCCGAGCCCGCCGCGCCCCGCGAGCCCCCGGAGCCCCGCGAGCCCCGGGAATCCCGCGGCTCCATAGCCAGGGAACCCGAGGCCCGGGACCCCGACGACGAGGCCGACGACCGGGAGCGCCGGTCCCGCGAGGAGGCGGCGGGCCCGTCCGCGGACCTCTTCCGGCAGTACCTGCGCGAGATAGGCCGCATACCGCTGCTCACCGCCGTCGAGGAGGTCGAACTGGCCCGCCGGGTCGAGGCCGGCCTGTTCGCCGAGGAGAAGCTGAACAACTTCCCTGACCTGGACTCCCAGCTCGCCGTCGACCTCGACCGGCTGGTGGTCAACGGCCGGATGGCGAAACGGCGGCTGATCGAGGCCAACCTGCGGCTTGTCGTCTCCGTCGCCAAGCGCTACGTCGGACGCGGTCTGACCATGCTCGACCTCGTCCAGGAGGGCAATCTCGGCCTGATCCGCGCCGTCGAGAAGTTCGACTACGCCCGGGGCTACAAGTTCTCGACGTACGCGACCTGGTGGATCCGGCAGGCCATGAGCCGGGCGCTTGCCGACCAGGCCCGCACCATCCGGGTCCCGGTGCACGTCGTCGAGCTCATCAACCGCGTCGTGCGCGTCCAGCGCCGCCTGCTGCAGGAACACGGCTACGAGCCGAGCACCGAGGAGGTCGCCGCCCACCTCGAACTCTCCGAGGAGCGCGTCACCGAAGTCCTGCGGCTGGCCCAGGAACCGGTCTCCCTGCACGCCCCGGTCGGCGAGGAGGACGACGTCGCCCTCGGCGACCTCATCGAGGACGGCGACGCCACGTCCCCCGTCGAATCCGCCGCCTTCCTGCTGCTGCGCGAACACCTCGAAGCGGTGCTCTCCACCCTCGGCGAACGCGAACGCAAGGTCGTCCAGCTCCGCTACGGCCTCGCCGACGGCCGCCCCCGCACGCTGGAGGAGATCGGCCGCATCTTCGGCGTCACCCGCGAACGCATCCGCCAGATCGAGTCCAAGACCCTCAACAAACTCCGCGACCACGCCTTCGCGGACCAGCTCCGCGGCTACCTGGACTGAACCTGCTCCGTAGCCTCGCGGGCGGCCGCGCGGTTGCACCCTGGAGGGTTTGTCCCTTCCGGGTCGCAGTTGATTGCCTGCTTGCCGGGATCGGCCTCCCGGCTCTCACCGACGGCCTCGTCGCAATGACCTGAGCGCCACCGGTGCCGGCCCACCTCAAGGGAAGTACGAGCCACGGCGATTGCCGTCCGGTGGCCCGCAGAGAAAGCTGTATAAAGTGATGGGGAAACGGGCTCAGTCAGCGCAGAATTAGCGCCGGAGCCGCAATGCACGATGTTTTGGATACCGCTTGGGGGCTGGAATAGCGGATTCCGTGCATTTTCGCGTTCTCAATCCTTCTTACAGGGGGGCAACATGAAAGTGACTCGATTACGTGCGTGCCTGCTCGCGTCGGTGAGCACATTCGCACTGATCACCGCCGGTGCCGGACAGGCCCTCGCGGCCGGCCCCGCGCCGGCGGACCCAGGAACGCCGGCTGTCCAGTACACCGTCGCTGACCTCGGCACACTGGGCGGCACCAACAGCTCCGCGGCCGCGGCCGACGACGACACGGTCGTCGGGACGTCCCAGACCACCGGCAACGCCGCTACCCACGCGTTCGCCTACAACCGGCACGCCCGCACCATGACCGACCTCGGTACCCTCGGCGGCACCTTCAGCACAGCCAGTGCGGTCAGCGGGCACACCGTCGTGGGCCAATCCCGAACAGCCGGCAACGCCGCCCTCCACGGGTACGCCTACAACCTGCTCACCCACGCCCGCACCGACCTCGGGCGCAGCCTGATGATCTCCCAACTGGTCAGCGGGAACACCGCTGTGGGCGGAGACAGCCTCCTGTCGTCCACTTTCAACCTGGCCACCCACGCAGTCATCAGCATCGGCCCCGGAAACGGCGTCACCGAGGTCAGCGCGATCAAAGGCGACCTCATTGTCGGCAACGTATTCGCCTCCAACTCCTTCGCTTTCTCCTTCGACATGAAGACCGGCGCATTCACGAATCTGCCCGCCCTGGGCGGACTCAACTCCACGGCGTCGCAGTCCAGCTGTTCGGGGATCGTTGTCGGAAAAGCGGCCCTGCCGCCCCCCGGCCCATTCACCGCCAACGGCCCGTTCCACGCCGCAATCTGGGTGACGCACACCGCCTGATCCGCGGATGCGGACACCGCCAGGCCCGAGCCCGCTCATCCCTGGCAGCGTCACCGTCCGGCGCGGAACCCACGCCGGACGGCAGCCGGGCGCCCGACCGGGCCCGCGCCGCCCCGGAACGACCACGTGGTGCGTCAGAGCCTCACGGCAGACGGCCGGCTCCCGCGGCTCATCGTCCCGGTCGGCGTCGGCGAGCAGCTGACGACGACCCGGAACGGGCCCCTCATGCCCCCTGAGCGTCCCCTGGGCCTTGGTTTCCATCGTGAGTACGGCTGGCCAGTTCTCCGGCAAGACCTCAGGGGGGGGGGGGTGGGACTCGAACCCACGACCGACGGATTATGAGTCCTTTAGGGATCTTGGCGGCCCTTGCTCTTCTGCGCAGATTCTGGATGTTTTCCCAGCTCAGATTGTGTGTCGTGTGCTCGTGCTCTGGTCCCTTTGTCAGTCTGTTCCTGTCCTTGCGTCCCCAATGTGTCCCCAACGAGTCCCCACGGGGACGAAGCGGGGCAGCCCGGGGAGGGTCGCGACAGCTCGGAGCGGGTGGTTGAACCTCCCCGCAGCGGATATCCCTTCCAACGCGTAGAGGCTCCGCCCCGAAACCGGGGCGGAGCCTCATGGCAGTCATCTCAAGTCGTCGCTGATGCCACTGGAGGCGTGAGGGCGGGTCAGTGGACGATCGTGTAACTGGCCCAGCCGGTGCCGATCTTGATGGGCGACAGGAAGGGGTTGCGTTTGGAGTTCTCCCTGTGAGCTGGACAGCTTGATACTGGGACGGATGGTCCCGGAGGATGCAGTCACAGGTAGTGACAACGAAGAGCAATATGAGTAAGCGGTATACGGCCGAGTTCAAGCGGGACGCGGTGGCTCTGGCGTTGTCGTCGGACAAGACGGTCACCGAGGTCGCCAGGGATCTGGGCGTGAGTCCGGAGGGGTTGCGCGGGTGGGTGAAGCAGGCGAAGGCCGACCGCGGTGCAGGACCGACGGGGGCTCTGACCAGTGCAGGGCGTGAGGAGCTGGTCCGGCTTTGGCGGAAGGTCCGCGAGCAGGGGGCCACGATCGAGGTCCTGGGAAAAGCGACCCCCTTCTTCGCGCGGGACAAGATGAGGTAGACATCGCCGCGCGGTGTCGTTTCATTGACGCGGAGAAGGCGTGTGAGGGCAATTTTGCAGGTCGCAGTGGTGCGTTTCTGTGCCGAGTGCTGGGGGGTGCTCCGCTCCACCTGCTACGCGCACCTGGCGTCGCGGTCAGCTCGGGCAGTGCCGGAGGGGGTCGAGGAGCTGCTGGTGGGTGAGATCCGGGTGCTGCATGCGGGTTCGCGCGGCGCATACGGGGCTCCGCGGATTCACGCGGCCCTGCGGCGGGCCGGCCGGATCGTCAACGGGAAGCGGGTCGAGCGGCTGATGCGTGTCCTTCGGATCACCGCGATCACCGCGATCACCCGACGGCGGCGATGCGGCCTGACCCGTCAGGCCAGGCGGGCGCTGTCCGCCGCTGATCTGATCGGCCGGGACTCCACCGCACCGCGCCCCGGTTTGCCACCTACCGGCAGCAACGGCTCCAGCCTTGCCCATCGTGCATCCGTCAGATCTCCACGTGCCACACCATGATCATCACCGATCAAGATCCACTTTCGCAACGGACCCTAGCTCGCGGTAGCGGCTGGCCCACCGCTGGGCGGTCGGATGTCGGCCAGCGCCGAAGAGCTCGATCGAGGTCAGTGACCAAGAAGGGATTTCGCAGCGACGATGATCAAACCGAACACCAAGTTCACAGCGGCCTCCGTTGCCCCTCGGCGACGAGACCCACTGGCGTGCAGGGCGCCGAAATAGCTCCACGTCACCTGCTGCGCCACAGCGACGAGGAGTGCGGTCCACCCTGTGGCCGTCAGGCTCAGTCCAAGCACAGGGCTCAGAGCTACGACGGCGCTCGGCAGGACGGCTGCCTCCACCATGGACCACTCACTGCGTCCGATCCGCCAGGTCTCGGACCAGGTGATGCTCCGGCCGACCGTCCGCTCACCGGTGAGGCGCGCGTAGACGTGGACAGCCCAGAACACCAGCCCGGTGACGAGCAGAAGCACAACAGTCTCGAGGCGGGGAAACTCGCCGACGCTACTTGCTGCGGCGATCACGGAGGCGGCCAGGAGCGATCCGTAGACGGCCCCGGCGTAATCCGTACGCAGGGCACGACGATCCTCATGCGATGCACGCTGCCATGGAAAGAGTCTGTGCATATCAGTTCACCTCGTGAGCCTGCCGCGCGCCGGGGGTGCCCAGTGCCGTCAACGTAATCCGCCGTTCTGCCCACCGCGCGGCGGGCCGGGCCCAAGTGGACAAGGACGCCGCCTACGACCAGCGCCGCACGGCCCTGCCACTACCTCTTGTCCGCAGGCTTTCGAACGGCTTGTCTTCACCTACATACCGTCATTGTTCCGCACGAATGATTACGAACCGGAGGTAGGCTGCCGGATACTGGCCCACGCTCCCAGTGCGATGTGCGTCGCAAATTCTTTGCTGGTTGAGTGGGACCATTGCGGTCACGACTCGTAATTGGCGAGCTGAAACGACGGCCGCGGTGTCGAAGGCCTCGTTGGGGTGGCGGGTAACGGTGCCGGTGTGCAAGAGGACATCGGTGCTGGAGTCGGCGGCGGCCGAGTAGAGGCCGAAGCCCCACCTCCTGATCGTCGCCGAGGGCCTCGATGCGGCACAGCGGGATGTGCTCGTCCTGTCCGTCGTGCTCGACCATCGCGCGGTGTGGCGCACGCAGGGTTCGCACGGTCGGGAGGCCAAGTCCCGCCGCCCCCGACCGTGCGCGCCCGCCCTGGACGCCAGGAGCGCCGCGAGGTCGAGTGCCGCCGCCACGGCACGGTCTCCATGGTCGCGGCCATGGACGTGGCCACCGGACAGGGCTCACCCAGCGCATCGAGCGCAACAACTCGCCAACGTTCACCGCGTTCCTCCGGCAACTGGACCAGTGCACCGACCCGGCCCTGCGGATCCACCGGGTCATGGAAAACGGCTCCTCCCACACCTCCAGCACCGTCAACCTGCCCCCGACACCTTCGCCCAGGCCGCATGACTCCCGCACAACGTCGCCGCCCCGGCCGACCACCCGCAAAGGACCCGCGACGCGCTGCACCCGTCACACACCAACGATGAAACCGGGGTCACGGGGCGTGTCTCACACGACCTGGACGAACTGAACCTCGACGCCGTTGTTGCCGTAGCCCAGGCGGTTCCATGGCGGGACTTCGGGTTGGACGTTGCCGGCGGCGTCGGTCGCGCGGGCGCGCAGCGTGTGCCGCCCGACTGTGGTGGGGACCCAGTCGAAGTGCCAGTCCTGCCACTGGTAGGGGGAGTCTGCGGGTTCGACGTGGGCGGGATACCACTCTCCCTCGCCGGTCAGGCTGACCTCGACGCGGGTGATCGGCCCGGTGCCGCTCCATGCCTTGCCTTTGACGCGGCACGGGCCAAGAGGGAGGTTCTGCCCTGGTTCCGGGTCGGTGATGCGGGCCCGTACGCGCATCAAGGTGACTGGTTCGTGCGGTTGGTCCGCCCACTCGTACATGTAGTGGCCGGTCTGGAACTCGCCTTCGTAAGGCCGGGTCACGACCTCGATCCGGTCGAGCCACTTCACCGACGCGACTCCGTACCAGTTGGGGACGATCAGCCGGAACGGTGCGCCGTGGTCGGCGTTGAGCGGTTCGTCGTTCATGTCGTAGGCGATGAGGATCTCGGCGTCCGGGTCCATGGTGTGCGCGAAGGGAAGCGAACGGGCGTACTTGAGGTCCTCGAACTGGTAGTACGGACCGTGGTCCGCGCCGTGGAAGATGACCTCGACCGCGTCGTCGGCCGGACCTGCCTGGCGCAGTACCTCGTGGAGCAGGGTGCCGGTCCATCGGGCGGTCGACACCGCCCAGCCGCCCCAGGGCTCGCCCACCGGTAGCGGACTTTGCGCCAGGCGTCCGTTTCCGGCGCATTCCAGGGTGACGGTTCGTTGGATGCTGGGCATCGCGCGCAGGTCGTCGAGCGTGAGTTCGCTCGTGTGTCGGACCGCGCCATCGATCCTCAGCACGCCGTCGTGGGCGGGCAGTGCGAAGTTGCTGCGCACGTAGTGCTGGCCGACCGGGGTGATGTCCGAGGACAGCCCCTGCCGTGGGGCCTCGGCGTTGAACGGCTCGGGCTGGATCATGACGAGGTCCGAGCGTGCTTGCTCACGGCTTCGCGGTGCGGCCATGTTGGTCACTTCCTTCGGGGTACCTGTCGGAACACACCCGCGCGGGAGGGGGCATGTCAGTAGTCCGGGTCCTGGAAATGGGGCTCGCGGTCTTCGATGAACGCTGCGATCCCTTCGACGCGGTCGGGGTGGACCGCGGATCGCCAGTGCGCCTCCATCATGATCGAGATCGCCTGCTCGAGCGGTTCGCCGTCACTCATACGGACGGCCCGTTTGACCGCCTGCACCGCGGTGGGTGAGTTGTTGGCGATCCTCTCGGCGATCTTGAGGGCGGCCTCCATGAGATCGGCTTGCGGGTGCACCTCGTTGGCCATCCCCAGCCGGTAGGCCTCCTGCGCGGAGACCGATTCGCCCGTCATGAGCATTTGCAGGGCCTTGCCGCGGGGCAGGACGCGGGGCAGCAGCACCGGCGACCCGCCGCCGGCGGACAATCCGATCATCGCTTCCGGCTGGCCGAACACGGCGTTGTCGGCGGCGATGATGAAGTCCGTGCTCTGCGCGAGTTCGGAACCGCCGCCGAAGGCCAGCCCGTTGACCGCGGCGAAGATCGGTTTGCGCAGTTGCCTCAGCGTGTAGAGGACCCGGTCGAAGTCCTGACGTTGGCGCAGCCAGTCCTCCTTGGTCATCTGCTTGCGCTGACTGAGGTCGCTGCCGATGGAGAACGCGCGGTCGCCGGCGCCCGTGACGACGGCGACGCGGACCTGAGCGCGGACGGCGACGGTCTCCAGGATCTCGGTCAGCCGGGTACCCATCGCGGTCGTGATCGCGTTGTCGGCCTCAGGCCGGTTCAGGGTGATCAGGGCGATCTTTCCGTCCGAGAGGTACTCGACCAGGACGGGCTGGTCCGGTTCGTCGACGTCTGCTCCTGCCGGGGTGAAACCCATGGCGGCCCACCGGTCGGAACGGTTCGGTTGCGTGGTCACTGTCGCTCCTTCGTGCGGTTCGACCGCAGGTCAACTGTCGAGTTCCGAGAGCCAGCGAAGGGCCCGCAGGCCGGGGACGAAGAAGTACTCTCCACCGCGCGTGACGACGAACGGCGGCAGGTTCCGCAGCCTCCTTCGCACCGGCCGCCGCGGGATGGTGAACACGCCCGGGGTGTCGGAGCGTCCGACCAGCGGATCCGCCTCCTGCGGCGCGCCGATGAAGATTCCGTCGTTCAACCACTGCGTCTTCACGAACTCGAACTGCCTTTTGAGATGGGCGCCGACGCAGACGAAGACGATGCCCCGGTCGGCGCCGTCGTCCTCGCGCACTCCTTCCGGGAGCGAGGGTCCGTAGCTGGTGCTGCGACGGATCATGCGGTGCAGCCGGACGTTGACGCTGTTCTCATGGTCCAGCGCGCCCCTCGGGTTGGCGCGCCGCGCGTGGGCACCTGCCGGGCATTTGAAACCGTCCAGGTCGTCGTGGTAACTGAAGCGGTTGTTGCGGTCCGGATCCGCGCCGAGCTCGGGATCGTCCTGGTCCGAGCTCAAGCTCAGCGGCGCGCCGCTGGGCCAGCGGCCGACCGTCTTCGCGGCCAGGAGGCGCTCTTCCGCACGGCTGGACGCCTGGTCGTACAGGTACTGACGGTAGGCGGCGACCCGCGTGTGCAACTTCCGGAAGACCAGGTAGGTGCCGTTCCGGCCAAGGACATCAGGGGAGGGCATCGGCGGCAGCGCACCCGTCTCGTCGGGATAGCCGAGGAGGAACTCGCCGGCCTTGATGGGCGCCTCGTGCGGGTTGGTGTTCCTCCCGGTCCCCTCCACGGCGGGTTGGCCGATCCCGTCACGGAAACCGAACGAGGTCCGCCCCGTCTCCAGCTGGTAGCAGTCCTGCCGCCAGATCACCTCGACCCCCGGCAGCTGCCCGTAGGCCTGCTGCGCCCGTTCCATGACCTTGGCCAGTCTCACGCTGTCGGGCGACAGCGCGGCCAGCGCGATGTGCACGGCCGGGGTGCCGAGCGGCTGCTCCCAGTTGCCGGGATCGCTGTCGCCGACGTCCCCCAGCTCGGCTGCTCGCGCGGCCATACCCGCCCGGAACTCGGGCGCGAAGCTGTCGAGCGAGTCGGACGGGACACCCAGGGCGCGCAAGCCCTGGTAGGTGAAGGCGACCGTGATCCAGGCGTCGCGGGCGGGATCGGCGGTCGGATGGCCTGCCTCGATCGCGGGAAGGAGCCGCCGGACCAGTTCACGACCGGCTTCGCGGTCGTCGATGCGGATGAGCACGTAGCGGCCGACATACGGGGACGGGCGCTCGTGCAACGCCCCGCTCTGGATGTCGTCCCACTCCAGTTCGACGCTCTCATCGGCTGAAGGCGTGCTCATTGGTCCTTCAGGGGTAGGTGGTGGTGGCCCGGCGGTTCGGGGGGTCGTGGGTTGGGAGCGGCGAGATAGGGAAAAGTCGTCGTTGCGGGATGGCTGGCGTGGTCGACGCCGTCCCGGATCCGTTCCCCCTTGCCGCCGTTGACCAGGAGGGTGAACAAGGTGTCCATCGCGTCATCGTTCAGTGCCCGCCCGCCGCACGTCTGATGGATGCGCCCGGCCAGCACGGCGGACTCGATCTCCAGGAATGACCCGTGCTCCGCGTAGGGCTGTCCGATGTCCACCACGAGGTAGTCGGCCAGGACGAACTCGGTCAGCGGATGCGCCCCGGTCTCGAGCGCGGCCCAGCTGACGTCGTCATCGAAGGTGTCCCAGTAGGCCAGGTTCGCGTCGAGCCGGGCGCGATAGGCCTCCTCGTAGTTCTCCGACAGGTTGAAGGCGTCCTCCATGTTGTAGAGGTCGCGGATCTCCAGGCTGCGGTTGACCTGATCGAACTGTTGGGGGGCCAGGATCAGGTTCTTGACCTCCGGCCGACCGACCCGTTCCACACGGATGCCGACCGGTCCGCGGGTCAGGGTCTCAGCGACCACGGCGAGCACCTCGACGCCGCCGAGCAGCAGGGCACAGTCGATCTCCAGGACCAGGCTGAGCACGTTCTTGCCGTCGAGAAAGATCGATCCCGGTTCGGTGAAAGCCAATTTCCCGGTGGCGAGCGTCTTCAGGGCCGCCGGCGCGTCCAGAAAGAAGGGATCCCATCGGGGCCCGGCGAAAATCCGCACGCCGTGAACGGCGACCGGGTTCTCCTCGTCCACGCGAAATGGCACGATCTCCCCGTTCGGGGTGGTGCACGTGCCGTCCTGCCGGGCCGGTGCCTCGCCGTCCTGCTCGGCGACGGAGAAGACACAGTCGAAAGTGAACTCCGGAACTCCGGCGGTCAGAGACACCGGCTTGGCGGGTCCGCCCAGATCGGCCGACCGCAGGCGGAACCGGTAGACCAATCCCTCGGAGAACCGGCCGTCGGGAGGGGCGAAGGGCAGGGTGTTCATCACCAGAACGAGATGGCCGGCGCGCTCCGGACTGGGAAAGGCGTAGAAATCGGTGATGTCCGCGATGGGGTGCTCCAGCGCGCGCGGACCGGATACGTGATCCGACATCTAGACCTCCAGAGCGTCCCAGCACGTCACCCGAGACGAGCCGGTCGAGTTGCTGATACCTGCACAGCCACGGACAGCGGGGCCTACTGGGCGGCCTCGCCGAGCAGGGGATTGAGCGCGGGGTCCTGCAACGCCTGCTCCGCCGCGGGGTCGTCGAGCACCCGCTGGAACGCGGCGTTGACACGTCCAGCCCTTCGGATCTCCTTCACCGTCCCGCCGTAATTGCGTGCGTACGCGACGGCCGTGACCTGATGCCCTTCGATGAACTCCTTCAGTGCCGCGGCATCCGAGGCCCCCCTATAGCCCTCCAGATGCTTGAAGATACTGTCGAAAAGAGCCAGCGGTTTGGACGCGAAGTCCTCGATGTACGCATCCCAGGGGCCGTCGAAACTCGTCGCGAACAGCAGACGCGTGCCGTCGTCGAAAATGACGAATCTGGCCTCGTGGATCGTCGCGATGGGCAGATTATGGTCGCCAGGCCTATATCCGGGAGCTTCAGCAAGGCGCGTGAGTGCCTCCCGCAGCTCATCGACATGCCCAGGCCTGATCGCGAAGAACAGACTGAACTCACTCGTTGAACCCAGCATGATTCCCGGTCGCACTGATCCTGATGCAGGCGTGGCCATGAGGTCTCCTTACGAGGCATGAATCATTCCCACCAGTCCGCTGACTCAACATAACCTCCCACCGCGACACGCGCTTGATCAGCCGGCGCGCGAAGGCCCGGACGGCGTAACTCCGGAGGAATTCCGACGCCAAGGCGGCGCCGTGGGAGCCTGCAGCAAGCGATGCTCTCGGGTCGTTGACTCACTACTGCTGAATTCCTCAAAGGCAGTAGACGTAGCGTCGGCGTAGGTGTCGGGTGGGTGGGGCGGGTCTGCCCCAGATCCAGGGTTTGGCGCGGGCGTTGAGTTGGGTTGTCGCGAGTTCGGTGGCGTGGG